>CAZLZJ010000057.1:0-13645 GCA_964563975.1 uncultured Prolixibacteraceae bacterium | reverse complement strand
ATACCTTTAAAAATAAACAATATTAATAGTATGAAAAACGCTTATATTGCAACGTATCCACCCAGACAGTGTGGAATAGGAACATTTACTGAAAATCTTTTTAACTCAATGGTAGCTTCTGACATAGACGAGCCAAACCATAAGAAGAGTTTTATTGTAGCCATAAACGATTTCGAGGAAGAGTTGAATTATCCTGAAGAGGTAAGATTCACTATTCAACAAGAATCTCAGGATGATTATCTTGCTGCAGCCAAATATATAAATATGAGTGGTGCCGGTTGCTGCATTCTGCAACATGAATTTGGTATTTTTGGAGGCAAGGATGGTATTTATATTTTACCTCTGCTTCATCAATTGAAAATACCACTTATTGTAACTTTGCACACTATTTTGCAAACTCCTTCATATGCCCAAAAGGAGGTATTGCAACGTATTTGTAAAATGGCGAATCAGGTGGTGGTAATGAGCCAAAAAGCAATAGAGATGCTGGACCAGATATATGAGGTACCTGTAACGAAAATTGTTTGTATAGAGCATGGGGTTCCCAATTTCAGGTACATTCAGGAGGAGGCCAAAAGAGAGTTCAGGCTTGAAGCTAAAAAAGTGCTTCTTACTTTTGGATTTATAAGCCGCAATAAAGGTTTGGAGGTTGCTATAAAGGCTATGCCGGAGGTGGTTGAGAAGCATCCGGAGACACTCTATATTATTTTGGGAAAAACTCACCCAAGTGTTTTGAAGCATTTAGGCGAAGAGTATCGCCTCTACCTTACACAGCTTGTTGAAGATTTAAAGCTTGAAGAAAATGTTGTGCTGCTTAATGAATATACAACACAGAAAGAATTATTTAAATACCTGTATGCTTCCGATATATATATTACGCCATATTTAAACGAGCAGCAAATAACCAGCGGAACCCTTGTTTATGCTTTGGGAGCAGGGTCGGCTATTGTGTCCACTCCTTACTGGCATGCAGCTGAATTGCTGAGCAATGGAAGGGGCGTTTTATTTGATTTCGGTGATTATAATGCTCTTTCTCAAATTTTGATTGATCTGCTTGATGACCGGGAGAAGCGATCCGGGATTCGAAAGAGAGCATTTGAGTACGGGAGAAAGATAACCTGGCCTAAAATCGGATCAATATATAATGATGTAGTTGAGAAGGTGATCAGTGAAGATATTAAAATTGAAAAAAAAGAGATTGTTCCGTTTGACATCTCTCTTTTGCCTGCATTTTCCTTAGAGCATGTTAAGCGTCTGACAGACGATACCGGCATTATTCAGCATTCGATATTTGGAATACCTAATTTTAAAGAGGGTTATTGTTTAGATGATAATGCCAGGGCTTTATTAATGGGACTATTGGCTTATAAAGTGAAAAAGGACAGTACGGCGCTTAATCTCTGTTCAATATATTTGAGTTATATTAATTATATGCAACTTCAGGATGGTAACTTCAGGAATTTTTTAAGCTTTAATAAACAATTTTTGGATAAAACAGGATCGGAAGATTCTTTTGGACGAACAATATGGGCAATTGGATATTTGTTGAGTAATTCGCCCAATGATTCATTTTATCAGGCCGGCAAGTATATATTTGATAAAGCTGAACCAAAATTTAACAGCATAAAATCAATCAGGAGTATTGCTAATACTATAATTGGAATTTGTCACTATTTAAAAAGCCATATGTGGGATGATATGATGATTGAAAACCTCAGGAAATTAAGCTATAATTTGGTTGAGCATTATAAGCTGAATGACAGTGATAACTGGAATTGGTTTGAAGAGCTTCTTGCATATGATAATGCAATACTCCCTTTGGCTTTGCTCCATGCCACAGAAATTTTGAATGACGAATTGATTAAAAGTGTTGCTTTGGATTCCATGCATTTTTTAGTGAAGAAAACTATGAGTAATGGGCACCTTTCTATTGTGGGAAATAAGAAGTGGTACAACAAAAAAGGTACTTGCTCCGTATTTGCACAACAGCCCGTGGATGCCATGGGAATGGTTTTAATGTTCAGACAAGCATATATAATTACCGGCCAAAAGGATTATTTGAGCAGACTGTTCAAATCATTTAAATGGTTTTTAGGAGATAATGATTTAAGAATGAGTTTGTTCAATCATGAGACAAAAGGTTGCTTCGATGGGCTTGAAAGTTATGGTGTAAATCAAAATCAAGGTGCTGAAAGTACTTTGGCTTATTTAATCTCTTATCTTAATGTGTTAAAAGCACATGAGGATTACTACCGTAAGTAAATTTGTGAACCATTATACCAAAAGCAGTGTAAATGCCATGGAGTATAATTATGTTTAAAATTAAAGTGGTTATATTATGACCTTAAAGATTCGGGTATGATCAGCGGTATTAATAAAAAAAATTGTATATAAGATGAAAGTTGCTATTTTAGCTCCCATTGCATGGCGTACACCGCCTTTAAAATATGGCCCCTGGGAAGAGGTGGCCTCTAATATTACCGAAGGGTTGTTAAAAAAAGGAGTTGATGTTACACTCTTTGCTACAGGTAACTCTCAGACAAAAGCAAAACTGCAGTTTATTTCGAAGACGGCTTATGCCGAGGATAGTACTCTTGATCCCAAGGTGTGGGAGTCTCTTCATATTAGCCATATGATGGAACAGGCATCTGAGTTTGATATTATCCATAATCATTTTGATTTCTTGCCCCTTACTTATTCAAGGCTGATTAAAACACCTATGGTTACTACAATACATGGATTTTCATCGAAAAAGATAATACCTGTATATCAAAAATATAATGCCGGCACCTCATATGTGTCTATCAGTAATTCAGACCGGAGTTCCGAATTAGACTATATTGCCACTGTGTATAATGGAATAGATAGCAGTAAATTCACATTTAATCCTGCTCCAAAGGATTATTTGCTCTTTTTTGGAAGAATTCATCCGGATAAAGGAACCTGGGAATCTATTCAAATTGCAAAACAGGCAAATAAGAAATTAATAATTTCGGGTTTAATTCAGGATCAGGCATATTTTGAGAGTAAGGTGAAACCATATATTAACAATAAAGATATTGTCTATGTTGGCAATTCCGGACCTAAAGAGAGAGACTTGCTCCTGGGAGAAGCCCGGGCGTTGCTGCATCCGATAAATTTTGATGAGCCTTTTGGTTTAAGTGTGGCAGAAGCCATGTTTTGCGGAACCCCTGTAGTGGCATTTAAAAAAGGATCTATGCCTGAGCTTATTAAGCATGCTGCTACAGGATTTTTGGTAAACACTGTTAATGAAGCCGTAAACTCTTTGGATAAAATAGACTCCATTGACAGAAAGTATTGTCGCTCGTGGGCACTTAGCAATTTCAGTACTGAGCAGATGGTGGATGGATATTTGAAAGTTTACAGACAAATTGTTGAAACCGGTCACTAAGAGTATGATTAAAATATATGCGGGTTCTTCCGGTTAAAGCGGGACAAATATATGATATCATTGAAAATAATTAATTTACGTATGAAACAAATTGTAAAACGAAAAAAACTGAAAATTGTAGGAGACAGTACCCGGGTGATAGTATTACCTCACATTCCGAGTGAATTGCCCCGGATAGGAAATATAATATTAAGGGTTCTTGCCTTAAGTGAAAGAAAGGCTAAAAGACTTTTAAATGAAACTTTATTGTTATTTGCCGATCGTCACAAAAATATTCAGTTGCAGCTGATGAAACATTATGATCGTATAGCTGAGTATATTCCGCAAGGCACTAAAATTACCCGGATTCAAAAATTGCTTATTGGATCATTTTTAACCATGGAATATTCGATAGAGTCGGCAGCGCTTTTTAATCCATCTATTGTTCCTCATCCTGATCAATCATTGCTCCCCAAAGGGAGCATAAGATTTATAATGAGCTTGCGGGCAACCGGAGAAGGGCATATATCGTCTATAGTCTTTAGAAGCGGAGTTATTGATGAAAATTTTATTTTTAATTTTGACAGTGTTTCGGAACATGTTGAAACTCCCGCCATGGTACACGACCCTTTTTATGATAACAAGTTGTTTCAGTTAAAGTTAAAGGATATTAAAGCATGGAACAATACGAGTAAAACCATAACGAGCAAATTACCCGACTTTTTTACTTATTCTGACCTGAAGCTGAGTATACAAGAGGTATATCAAAATATTCATGCTGAAAGAGATCATTGGACAATTAATGTTATTAATTGGTTGGCCGATTCTAATTATAAAGTGAAATTTGATGATGAAACCGTAGTTAGCGAAAGAGTAATATTTCCCGTATCATCAAATGAGAGCAAAGGAATTGAGGATGCACGATTTGTTAAATTTACCCATGACAACGGAGAGGAAACTTACTATGCAACTTATACCGCATTTAATGGCCACAGCATTTTATCGCAGTTAATAGAGACTTGTGATTTTAAAACTTTCAATATTATTACTTTAAACGGAGAGGGTGTAAAGAATAAGGGAATGGCACTTTTCCCCAGGAAGGTGAATGGAAAATATGCTATGCTTTCGCGACAAGACGGCGAAAATAATTATATTATGTTCTCTGATAATTTGCATTTTTGGCATACAGCTACATTGATACAAAAACCTGAACAACCCTGGGAGTTTGTACAAATAGGAAACTGCGGATCTCCTATGGAAACCGATAAAGGATGGTTGGTATTAACACATGGAGTGGGAGGTATGCGACAGTACTCCATCGGCGCCATTCTACTTGATATAAACGATCCCACAAAGGTTATTGCTCAATTGGAGGAGCCGTTGCTGTCAGCCAATGAGGAGGAACGGGAGGGATATGTTCCAAATGTTATATATTCGTGTGGTGCGATGATTTTCAACAATACCTTAATTCTTCCATATGCTATGTCTGATATAGCATCGCGCATTGCTGTCGTAGATGTGAAAAAATTATTTAACAGGATGAAATTTAAATCTATCTGATATAATTTTAATTAAAATAAGAAGATATGATGTATCTTGCATTTATATTTTTGATTAAACTATCAGGTGTATAAGTTAATTTAAATTAAAAGTTATGAAGAAGAATTTTCTGATTTTCGGATTAATAATTTTTGCATTGCCGGTTTTTTCACAATCACCGGTTTTAAAAGGTAAGTCACAGTTTAATGCAGGACTTGGATTGTCATCATGGGGTGTGCCTGTTTATCTTGGTCTTGACTATGGCATACATCAGGATATAACGGTTGGCGGAGAGCTTTCCTACAGGGGATATCGCGACAGGATCAATAGTGTTAAGTACAGCCATTCGGTGATAGGGATCTCAGGAAACGGGAATTATCATTTTAATTCTATACTGAATATTCCTTCTGTATGGGATTTTTATGCAGGATTAAATATTGGATTTTATATATGGGAACTGGCAAAAGATTATCCCGGTTCACATACATCCGGATTAGGGCTTGGAGCACAGGTAGGGGGAAGGTATTATTTTACTGACGGTGTAGGGGTAAATCTTGAATTTGGAGGAGGAAATGCATTTTCCGGCGGGAAAATAGGTATATCCATACTATTTTGATTTTTAATTAATTGATGATAACAAAAGATATTCTTGCCCTTGGTAAATTATCTTTGATAAAATTATTGGTGATTTTGTTGGTGTGCCCTTCTTTAAGGGCGCAGAGGTTGGATGTTGCTTATGTGCCGACTCCTCATAAGATTGTTGAAAAGATGCTTGATATTGCTGATGTCGGCCGGGGCGATTATGTGATTGACCTTGGATCGGGAGATGGCAGAATAGTAATTGGAGCAGCAAAAAGGGGTGCATTTGGTCATGGAGTGGAGTTGGATCCCCAATGTGTCAAAGCAGCTGAAATAAATGCCATAAAAGCAGGAGTGGCTGATAAGGTGCTTTTTCTTGAAGAGAGTATTTATGAGACTGACTTCAGCATGGCCAATATTATTATGATGTACCTGTTCCCAACCATTAATATTAAATTACGGCCTTTATTATTGGAAAAGCTTGAGCCCGGGGCAAAGATAGTTTCGCACGACTTTGGCATGGATGAGTGGAAGCCTGATAAATTTATTAAGATTGGGGATCATTCTGTTTTTCTTTGGATAATCCCTGCCGGAATTGGTGGCACGTGGATGTGGAAAGCAGGAGGTGAAATATTTATAATGAATGCCGAACAGCACTTTCAAAAAATCGTGTTGAACATTAAATCAGGTAATGTGGCATTGCCCGCAGATAATATTTTTTTTTCAGGTAAGAGAATAAGTTTTTCTGCTTTTAATCCCTTAAATATGAAACAATACCTTTATAACGGAATAGTTGAAGGTAACAATATAAAAGGATTTATTCAGCTTCGCAATGATAAAAGCAGGTCTGTAGAAGTCTGGAATGCCGTTCTTGAATAACTTTAAAATCCCAGTACATTGATACTTGAGATTGATGAGTCGATAGGAATGGTATCAATATTGACAGCTTTTCTTACCGCAAGTTCATATCTTATTTTTGCCAATGGGAGTTTATGTTGTTTTGTATCTACCTGAATACTGAGTTGGGCATGTGTTTGCCCTTCGTTAATAGTAGGCTCGTCTGCAAAAAGTTGATTCTCTTTCAGGTATTTTTCCATTTCAGTCAGGTTCTCATTTGGAACATTAAAGAAAATTATCACCTTATTTTCTGCATTTACACTTCCATAAAGATTTAGGAGGAACATTCTTAAAAGCTCTTTTTTTCGTGGATCTTCTTTAAGAGCCGGGTTTATATATATTCCTGTTTCGGAAACCATTATTTCATCAATGATTTTCAGCCCGTAATTTTTCAGTGCATTTCCTGACTGAGTGATCTCTACGCCAATATCTGCACCTCCGTTTTTGACTTTTGATTCAGTTTTACCCCATGTCTCGTAAATAATCACACCTTGCTTGATTTTTGCAGGAGTCTTATATTTCTGGACACTGAATTGACCGAATCTATCAAGCATGTCAAGTTCTTTTAATTTATTTCTGGACCAGTTAAGTGCCAGATAAGGCATTTCCGATACTATCGTGATAATATCGCGCGAATTACATAAATTGATAAATAGATCATTTACATTATCAGCTGCCTCGTCCGGCACAATGCCTACAATTTTTACTTCTCCCCGATTCAGAGGGAGTACTTTTTCGATTTCAAGAGTTGTATTATACTCCATTTTCAACTCCAATACCCGTTCAGTTATCCAATCGGCACCTGCAATGGCTACATCCAGCTCCTGAATACTTAATTGTGACCCGAATTCTTGCGGTCTGCCATCCCATCCGTATAAAAAATTGACAGATTTAAATATTGTCGGGCCTCCTGTATCGTACCCTTTAGTATCAAATCCTGCATTTTTTAACAATTGAATAATATTTCCTCCTCTTGATGCATTGGCAAGCGACCCCGCAGGCATTCCAATAATAAGGCTTTCATTTTCCATTATACTCTTTCTAACTTATTGTTGCCGGTTAATTTTCTGTAATAACATGAGCTGAAGGGTAATCCTTTTTCATCTTTTGCATGGCATGCCCCTTTCCCTTCGGGGGTTACTAAGTAGAGTAGTGAGTTTTGTTCGCAATTTATCCTTATCTCTTCAATACGGAGCATATCTCCCGAAGTAAGGCCCTTCTTCCATAGCTTGTCACGGCTTCTGCTCCAGTATGTTGCATATCTGTTTTTGCAAGTTTCATCAAATGCTTCTTTGTTTGTATAAGAGAGTATTAAAACTTCTCCGGTATGATAATTCTGAGTTACAACAGGAAGAAGCTTTTTCCCATCCGGACCAAAATCTATTAATAGCTCGTCGGTATACTCTTTTGCCATGATCTCTATTTTAAGATTGCGAAAATAGAAATTACTTTTTAACCACGGTAATTTTATCAACTTAAAAAGATCCTTTAGAAATAGTTTATTATTGGTTAGTTGCTGATAAAAAGACTTTTGCTGGAATATTCGGGATCGCAGGTCAGGTTAACTTTCAACTTTCGTAATCCTGCTTCATCTCCCGGAGTAGGTATATGTGTGAGATGTACCTCGCAGCCACTTAAATATTTTAGATTCTCCATGGCCATTTGCGCGGCAGGGTTTGAAAGAGCGCTGATTCCAAGTACAATTAATGTTTCATCAACATCAAGGCTAACCATCTTGCCTTTTAATATGTTCTTTTTCAGATATGTAACCGAATCGATTAAACTTTGAGGCAAAAGATACATACTGTCAGGAAGCCCTGAAAGATACTTGGTTGCATTTAATATAAGGCTTGATGCAGCATGCATCAGAGATGAATTTTTTCCTGTTATTATAGTACCGTCCTGCAGCTCTATTGAAGCTCCGCAAAAGATGCCGGCATTACCTTTACCACTTTTTTCGGCTTCTTTTGCTGCTTCCCTGGCCGGCATTACCACTTTCCGGTCTTCAACTTTTGCACCGACTTTATTCATAATAGATAAAATACGATCAAGAACATCTTTCTCAATCAGTCCTAATGCGTATTCGACCGAAGATCTGAAATACCTCCTGATAATTTCCTGATAAGCTGCCTCTTTAATCACATTGTCATCAATTATGCCTGAACTTGCCCTGTTAACTCCCATGTCGGTAGGGGAAAGATATAAAGATTCCCCGCCGGTAATTTTTTCAAATATTCTTTTAAGCAGACTAAAAGCTTCTATGTCGCGGTTGTAATTTACAGTAATTTTATTATATGCTTTAAGGTGATACTCATCTATCATCACTTTGTCGTTGAGGTCTACTGTTGCTGCTTCATAAGCTGTGTTTACTATATGGTCGGCAGGAAGGTCCCAAATGGGGAAAGTTTCGAATTTTGCATATCCTGCCTTAAATCCGTTTTTATATTCATGATAAATATTACCCATACAGGTTGCTAATTTTCCGCTTCCCGGTCCCGGTCCGGTCACAATTATTATAGGTTTGGTGATTTTAATATATTCATTTGCTCCATAACCCAGGTCACTTACAATTAAATCTATATCTGCAGGATACCCTTTTGTGGGATAGTGCAGATATACCTTTATACCTCTCATCTCCAGCTTGTTTTTAAATGATTTGGCAGGTGACTGGTTTTCGTAGCGTGTAATAACGATTGCTGAAACATCAATGCCCCACTCTTTGAAATCGTCGATGGTTTTTAATGCATCCACATCGTATGTGATTCCAAAATCAGCTCTTACCTTTTTTCTTTCAATATCCCTGGCATTTATACATAAAATTACATCTATCTTATCTTTAAGTAGTTGCAGAAGCCTCATCTTTACATTAGGGTCAAAGCCGGGCAGCACCCTTGCAGCGTGATAGTCGTATAATATTTTTCCTCCAAATTCAAGGTATAACCTTTGGTTGAATCTGTTTACCCTTTCAAGGATAGCTGATGTTTGTTCAAGAAGATATTTATCGTTATCAAATCCAATTTTATTTTTTTCTTCCATTTTTCCGAATAAGATAAAAATCCCGGCCTCAATATTACTAATTTTTTTATGTCCGTAAAATTTAATTTCCGGGAATAAAACAGATAAATTAAAATGACATTTATAATATTTTGGATTAGCGGGAAATTATTTAAATATTGATAATTTGGTTTTTATGTTTGTTTTATTATTGACAGGCTGTTGACTTTTGATTTTTTATTTTTGTACCTGCTTGTTTTTTCAACACATACTGCAATTCTTTTCATCATTTTAACACATTGAACAGGGAATTTACCAACAGATGTTTCGCCTGAAAGCATTATAACATCAGTGCCATCATAAATAGCATTTGCTATATCACTTACATCAGCCCTGCTGGGCCTCGGATTGTCGATCATTGACTCTAACATCTGAGTTGCTGTTATAACCGGGATACCTTTCAGATTGCATTTTTCAATCATCACTTTTTGATGTTCCGGAAGGTCGCAAGGGTCTATTTCCACCCCAAGATCACCCCGTGCTATCATAACAGCATCTGTAGTTTCAATAATTTCATTAAAATTATTTAATCCTTCCGGATTTTCAATTTTAGATATGATCCTGATCCCTGTTCCTTTTAGCCTGTTTCTCAGCTCTTCCACATCCTCCCTGTCACGGGTAAAGGAATCGGCTATATAATCAACTTTGTTTTTAATTGCAAAATCCAGATTAGGCAGGTCGTGAGGCATTGTATAAGGATAATTAAGAATAGTATCCGGATGGTTAAGGCCTTTCCTTGATCTGATAATGTCGCCATACAACACTTCACACAAAATTTTTCCGGTGGTAACTTTTAATACGATAAGCCCGACGTAAGCATCATCGATGAATAGTCTGTGCCCGGGTTTGATATATTGATCAAGTTTATTATAGGTTACAGGTATTCCCTTATCAAAAGTGGTAACTGCCGGGTATCCGGAATCTGCTTCTTTGGGAATATCTGTTCTTAGCAATAAAGTGTCACCTGCTTTTACGTTAAGTGGTTCAGGAATATCGCCAAGCCTGATTTTAGGTCCTTTTATATCATAAACAATATATCCTTCCGGATTGGCCTGCCTCGATCTCTCTATAACTTTTTGGTGAAAATCACGGCTTCCGTGAGAACTGTTTATTCGAATTCCATTCAATCCGCTCTTATAAAGCTTTTCAATAATATCTACAGTGGCAGGGCCGATAGTTGCAAGTATTTCAGTCTGTTTCATATACTGTTTTCAGGATTCTGTTTTTTTAGTTTAAATAAACATTAGGTTAATATTATTTTTTATCTTTATGCACAAATAAAAGAATTTCATTTCACTAAATTATAAAAAATATTATTTTTAATGATTTAAATTTTTGATTATGGGAAAAGAAGCTATTAATGTTGCATCTGTAGATGTACAAAAATTATTGGAGATGCTGAATTCAGCACTTTCTGAGGAGTGGTTGGCTTATTATCAGTATTGGATAGGAGCAAGGTTAATGGAAGGGCCCATGAGGGTTGAAATTGAATCCGAACTGCTACTTCATGCCGACGAGGAGCTTAGTCATGCAGTTTTAGTGGTCGACAGGATAATCCAGTTAGGGGGCACGCCGGTAATTAATCCTTCTGAGTGGACTAAATTGTCGCGTTGCGCTTATGAGGAACCTGTTGATCCTTATGTTGAGGCAATCTTACAACAAAATCTTCGTGGAGAGAGATGTGCTATTAAGAGATATCAGGAGATTGCTGATTTTACTGCCGGTAAAGATCATTCAACTCATAAAATTGCAGTTCAAATCCTTGACGAAGAACTGGAGCATGAAGAAGATATTGAATCATGGCTGGCAGATATAAATCGTATCAAGGAAGAATGGAAGAAAATAAAATTATAAATTATTTAAAATTAATATTATGGAAGAACAACTGTTTTCAATGCCAAGGATAGGCGAAAAGGCACCTGAATTTAAGGCTATAACAACTCAGGGAGATATTGATTTCCCAAACGACTACAAGGGTAGTTGGGTTATTCTTTTTAGCCACCCGGCTGATTTTACACCGGTGTGTACTTCGGAGTTTATGGCTTTTGCAACTATGGAGGAGCAATTCAACAATGCTAATTGCAAGTTGGTAGGATTATCGGTCGACGGTTTATACAGCCATATTGCATGGCTGCGGACCATCAAAGAAAAAATCGAATATAAAGGGATGAAAAATGTGGAAGTGACTTTCCCATTGATCGAAGATATAACTATGGAAGTGGCTAAGAAGTATGGAATGATGATGCCCGGTGAAAGTAATACAAAGGCAGTACGTGCAGTATTTTTTATCGATCCAAAGGGTATTATCAGAACAATTATCTATTATCCATTAAGTTTGGGCCGGAACTTTGATGAGTTATACCGTGCATTAATAGCATTACAGGCAGCCGATGAGTTTAACGTGGCCATGCCGGCCGACTGGAGGCCCGGTGATGAAGTTATTGTGCCTACAGCGGGAACTTGCGGTGTTGCCAAAGAGAGAATGGAAAGTAAGGAGGAGATGCACTGTTACGATTGGTTTTTTTGCACTAAAAAAATTGATAAAGAAGTAATCCTCGAAAAGATTCTTAAAAAATAGGGATCAATTTTTTAAATTTAAAGACACTTGCTGTAAATAATTTATCCAGGTCCGTTTTCGGCCCTGGATAAACTATTTTAAAGGCTCCCGTAACTGCCGGATCTTTTAAAATGCAAAGATGCAGCTTTTATAATAAGAGCGGATAAGCATGATCAGGTGGTTGTATAAATCTTAATTCTGCAATTTTTGTAATATTTTTATTATCAGTTCTGATTGCTTCCGGTTCCATAAATCAAAAGGATTTTCACCGCTTTCGGAATGGTTTTTATATTTGATTTTATTTATGAAAAGCTCTTTATGCTGATGGAGGCTCTCCTCAATACTTTCCCATAGGTCATTGTTCCCATCTATATTTTTGGCTAATTTATATACATTACCATCAATAAGTTCCCTTGGAGTTCTTTCTCCGCCCATTAAAATTGGTATTGATACTGACCGGGCAGGAAGGGAAATCCATGCACAAGTCAGCAGATGAGGTTTTTTCGGATGAATTTCTACCGTCATTCCTGATATTGATGAGTTAAGACAAATTGAGGGATCCCGGGAAACAAAGTGAAAATCTTCAAAGGTAACAGGAGTCATAATTTCATTGAGCTTTCGGGCTGCGTTGCTATTCTCAAGTCTGCTGAAGTATACTTTTTCATTATGCCTTTTTGAAATAATATTTTTGAAATTGTTGCTCACTTCAAGTATAGTGCCGCTTTTATCAACAAACAGCCAGTGAGTTTCATCAACATCTCCTCCGGCATAATAACCTTTTTTTGTAAAGTCTTCTATAATTTGTAAGGCTTCATTGCAGTTTGATGCTTTTTCTGCTATGTAGCGAAGCATAAATGTATTCATTATTCCACGATAATTTTTAGGTGCTTCTTCCGGGCCATTGCTTCCCGGATAATCGGCAGATCCTGCAAGGCCTTTGTCATTGACCATCATCATACAACATAATGCACTGGCGTCGCTGACAGCAATAAATTTATTGATACCCTCGATATTGGGATTATAAATAAAGGCAGCCTGCGCCTTTTCAACATTATCGCGGTTTTTATGAAAATAAACAGCATTTTTATCTGTGTAATTGTATGAAACTGCATAGGAGGTGCATTCATGAATGAACAGGTTTCTGTAGACATTGGCGATGAAAGATATATACAGTTTACTGTTCACTCCGGCCTTATCTGCAATGGCGCGGGCTTCTGTCAGCCAGTGAGGTGCAATTTTTTCAACTATGCTTATAAATTTTGATGAGCGCTCTATCAGCTCTTCGGCAGTAATTCCCTTTTCAGATGCTTTACTTAAATAGTATCTGTCCATATCTTCTTTTATGGCCCGGGCATTAACCATTCCCCATATATTTCCAATTTCTGATGCTGACCCGGAAAGTCGTATAAAATCAGGATTTTCAGCATATGCAGAAAAAACGGAGATGAAAAATATTGATATAATATATATTTTACCTGTTTGATTCAGTGTTGTTTTCATACTATTAATATTGTTTATTTTTAAAGGTATAGTATAGCTTGCTTGCATCTGTTTTAATCATCACTTTGGGTCCCGATTTTAACCGGGTTGTTCGTTTTATAATAATCAGCCAATCTGTGTCTGATCAG
>CAZLZJ010000056.1:0-13934 GCA_964563975.1 uncultured Prolixibacteraceae bacterium | reverse complement strand
ATGAAACGAGCATCCCGATTAAAATCGGGACCCAAGGTGATGATTAAAATTGCGAATTCCATATGAAATCCGCTGGTTATTCATGTTTATATTCAATAAACAAAAATATCTTTTTTTTTCAATATCTGCCATGTCATAGGCAATAATTACCTCCTCCGATAAGTAAAAAAGCAGCTTCCTGTCAGCAAAATGCTGATAAAAATTCAGCAGCAACCACCCAACTATTCAGTAATTAAAATTATATGTAACTGCCTCATACAGTTTACTTTGCATTTAATGATTTACAAATACCGGGAATTAGTAAGATGCAAACAAAACTAATTGGAATAATTGTATATATACTCTTCTACACCTCTTTGTACAGCCAGGCTCAGGTTGAAAAACCACTATATTTCAATGACAGCCCTATTAATATTGCCACAGATGAAATTAAAAAAGATTATATACCTCCGCCCGAAATTTATGGCCGTTTAAAAAGTGGCTCTGCAAAAAATGCAAATTTTGAAATAACATATATTAATTTTCCGGAAGATGCAAAAAGAGCATTTCAATATGCTGTCTCTATATGGGAAAGTCTGTTATCATCACCTGTTACAATAAAAGTCCAGGCAATATGGGAGTATATGGATGGCAACCTTCTTGCCAAAGGTCGCCCGACAATTTTTTTTAATAATTTTAACGGAGCTCCCCTGCCAAATGTATACTACCCGGTTGCTCTTGTAGAAAAACTTACGGGAAAAGAGATGAATCCCGGTAGTTTTGATATTATTTGCAACTTTAACAGTAAGTACCGCTGGTATACAGGTACCGACGGCAACACTCCTGATACGGATTATGACCTGGTAAGTTCAGCACTGCATGAAATAGGTCATGGGTTAGGATTTTCCGGTTTCCTGAATAATAAAAATAATCAGGGATTTTTTAACAATCTCAATAATCTTCCTTCTGTATATGACTATTATATTTTTAATCTTAAAGACCAGCAAATTGCTAATAAATCAATATTCCAAAGCCCTTCAAAAGAGTTGTATTATCAGTTAACTTCACAAGAACTGAAATTTCACAATCCTGATAATAATAAAAGCAGCTCTGTTAAAATGATATATGCACCATCAACATGGAATGAAGGATCCAGTATTTACCATCTTGAAGGGTACAATTATGGAGCAGAAAATAGTCTCATGTCGCCATTTGCATATAAAGGCAGAGCTATTCATAACCCCGGCAAAATAATAACTGATATTTTATCAAAAATGGGTTGGGAGTCTGTAACTTTTGAATTTGAACCTTTAAAAGATATTGAAGTGCTCACCGGTGCGCTAAATTTGAATGTAAAAGTAAAATCAGATTTTGATAATGCCCTTTCGTCGGTAAAATTTTTTTACAGTGCAGACGGATTTAAAACAAAAGATTCAGTAAATCTGAATTTAAACGAAAATTCCAGATCTTACAGCGGTAAGCTGCAGCTAAGTTCAAATGGTACTTACAACTACTACCTTCAGGCAGAAACCGATGATAAACGACTATTTAAACACCCTGCAGAAGCACCGGCAAAAAAGTTTAATCTCAGAATAGGACCTGACTACTTTATCCCTGATCTGTTACATAACCCGGTAAAATTAGTTTTCCCAAACCAAAAAAAATTAAATATTTCAGCCATTGCAACAGATAATGTAGGAATTGAATCTGTAATTATGGAATATAAGTTAAATGGTGTAATGCAAAATCCCATTCAACTCAATTTAGCCGGAAAAGACTTTTTTAATGCTGATATTAAAATGACGAAGGAAATGTTAAACAATAAAAATTTTGAATATCGTATTACTGCCTTTGACAAATCAGCCAATTGTAATAAAAGAACAGTACCTTCCACAGGATTTTATAAAGTTCATATTTTCAATCATTATGAACCCCGCTTCGAATACTCATCTTCTTTTGAGGAGAATCCTGAAGATTTTGTGCTAACGGATTTTTCAATTTCAACCGCCTCGGGCTTTTCAGGAAAAATTCTGCACACACAACATCCTTACCCGGTATCATCGCTTGAAAACGAACATTATAACCTGATGGCTACATTAAAATATCCCATAATAGTTAAAGATGGAGGGGAGCTGTCTTTCAACGAAATTGTATTGATTGAAGCCGGCATCACCGAAAACTCCTCTTCAGATTATGTAATAGTTGAAGCAAGCAAAGATGGTGGAGGCAGCTGGCTGCCCATTACTAAACCTTACGACTCGGCTTTTGATGAAAGCTGGGATATTTTATTTAAAAGTAATTTTATCAACAGCACTTCGTCAGCTGCCGGAAACGAAAACTTATTTATAAAACATAACATAAATTTAACCGATAATACAGGATTAGCTGAAGGTGATACTGTGCTTATAAGATTCAGGCTTGCTTCCGACAAATCAATCAATGGATGGGGATGGGCTATAAATAACTTAAAAATTCAGCAGGGATATACATACAGTGAAGAGACGGTATCAAACAATACATTTTCAATTTATCCGAATCCTTTCAAAACCGGCTTTAATATAAATCTCAGCAATAAAAGGCCTTTACAATCTTCTGCTGTTGAAATTATCATAACAGATATTACAGGTAAAACTGTAATGCATAAAAAAGAATCAGGATTATTTTCATCCTCTGAAATTAAGATTGATCTTCCCGGCAAAAAACCGGGACTATATATTTTATATATTAAAGACAATATAGGTTCTGTTTCAACAACTAAAATCATTAAAAATTAATAAATAAAAATATAGTTATGGTGCCACTGTTATTTACAGCTTTCATTATTTCATTTCTGGGATTTTTAGCTTCAACAATTACAATGATTAAATTTATAAAATCCCGAAAAAAATAGTTATCTTTGTAACAATCTAAAAAGATTATTACAGTAATGAACAATACTTATTATTTTTTCTATTTTTATTTTGGTTCTAAATGCGGGATCAAGAAGTAAAGTATTGTTTATAGTTAAGATATTTTATAAAAGGTCCCGAAAATTCGGGACTTTTTTTTTAACATATTTATATCTCATATGAGATATAATTGACTTAAAGGTGTCTGCATCTATTTTGCAGATTTCCGGTTCAAATAAGTGATTTAAAAAAGAACAAATGAAGATAACAATTATCGGGCTGGGATTAATCGGGGGCTCCCTTGCAAAGGATCTGCGAAAAACAAAATTTGCAACAGAAATAACGGGAGTTGACTCCAATGAAGCAAATGCAAATAAAGCAATTGAACTCGGGCTTGTTGACCGGATAGAAAATCTGGACCGGGGGATTGCCGGCAAAGATATAATAATAGTTGCAATTCCTGTCGACAACGAACTTGAACTACTGCCTTATATATTGGATAATATAAACAGTAACACAACTGTTACCGATATGGGATCTACAAAAAAGACCATTACCGATTTGATAAAGGGGCACCCAAAAAGAAAACAGTTTGTTCCGGCCCACCCCATGTCAGGAACAGAAGACTCAGGTCCTGCAGCTGCATTGGAGGGATTATTCAAAAATAAAATTACAATAATATGTGATCATGAAGAATCAGGGCCGCAGCATCTGGCGCTAATTGAAAAAATGTTGCAGGCTCTTGAAATGGATATTGCATATATGACCTCTGATGAACAAGATCACAGCACTGCCTTTGTTTCACACTTACCTCATGCAGCTGCTTTTGCATTGGCAAATGCTGTTTTGGAAAAAACAGACAGAAATATAATTTTTGATCTTGCCAGTGGAGGTTTCCGTTCTACAGTAAGATTGGCAAAAAGTTCCTGTTCAATGTGGAAACCAATTTTTGAACAAAACAATCAATATGTGATTGACTCTTTAAATGTATATATAAAACATCTTCAGGAATTTAGAGATTCCTTGGCAACAAAGCAGTCCGACAAACTCGAAAAACTTATATTAAATGCAAACAAAATAAGAAGTGTGCTTGATGGAAAAAGCAACCACCTGATAAAAAACGAAGAAAAAATTATAAAACTTTATACAAAACAGCAATGAATTCACTTCCTGATATCAATTCAATTAAAGAGTGGTTACCCCACATTAATAACCCTCTTTTAATCTCGGGCCCGTGCAGTCTTGAAACGGAGGAGCAAACAATCGAAACAGCAAGGCTGCTTGCCAAAGATCACAGAGTTTTTATATTCCGGGGCGGAATCTGGAAACCCAGAACAAGACCCGGCATGTTTGAAGGTGTTGGTTCAATAGGTCTGAAGTGGCTGCAAAATGTAAAAAAAGAGACCGGCCTTTATGTTACCACGGAAGTAGCTAACGCACATCATACCGAAAAGGCAGTAAAAGCAGGAATAGATGTGTTATGGATAGGAGCCAGATCTGTAGCAAGTCCGTTTGTCGTCCAGGAAATTGCAAATGTTATAAAAGGAAGCAATGCCGTAGTTATGGTGAAAAACCCTGTCAATCCGGATGTGCAATTATGGATAGGTGCCATTGAGCGGATCTATCGTGCAGGAATTAAAAATATTGTTGCCATACATCGCGGATTCACTCCTTTCAGAGACACTAAATATCGAAATTACCCTAACTGGCAGACAGTAATCGAATTAAGAAGGCTGATACCCAATCTTCCCATAATTTGCGATCCAAGCCATATTGCAGGAAAACGTGAATACCTTTATGAAATATCTCAAAAAGCTTTTGACATGGGAATGGAGGGGCTAATGATTGAATCACATTATAATCCCTCGCTTGCATTAAGCGACGCAAACCAGCAGCTTACCCCGGCAGACCTTTCTAAATTATTGGACAAGCTGGTGATAAGGTACCAATATGCTAATAATCCCGAATTTGAAAACCAGCTTGAGCTATTAAGAAACCGAATCGATTCAATAGACTCTGAACTGCTTGAAATACTTGCCTCAAGGGCAGAAATAGTAAGACAGATAGGGAAATATAAAAAAGAGCATAACGTAACAGCCCTTCAAATCAACAGATGGAGCCAGCTGATGGAAAATCGCATTAAACTGGGAGAAAAACTTAATCTCAGCGAAGTGCTTATAAAAACCTTTTTCCAATTAATACACGAAGATTCTGTAAGAATGCAGACAGAAATTATGAATTCATAACAGTATTAGAAAAATTTTTAGATATTATATGAAGGATTTTTATAAATGCTTTTTCAATTTGCTGAAAATTAATTATTTCTCTTCCAATATAGATAAAAATTATTATTAATTTTTTATCGCCGGCATTATCATAAATAGTGTGTTTATTAAGCCTGTATGCCTCACGCATACGTCTTTTCAGCAAGCTCCTGTCAACTGCTTTTCTAAATATCTTTTTACTGACTGCAAAAGCTGCCTGCGCCGGATAATTACCGGTATGTTCAGTAATAATATATAAAACCTTTACGGGATAAACCAAAATTGAAATGCCACTTGAAAAAAGTTTATCAAAAATCTTTTTACTGCATAAACGTTCCTCTTTTCTCAGGGTATATTTATAATTTGATTTTTCAAAGCTATCTTCCATAAAGGCATTTCAAAAATTATACAATCATCAAAGATAATCATATTCACCCTTAACTGCCTTTATTGACTTTATTAATATATTGCTCTAAAGCCATTGTCATTGAAGGAGCTTCTGCTGTAGGAGCTTCAATATCCAATTTAAGGCCTGCCTCTAAAACTGCTTGTGCTGTTGTCGGACCAAAACAGGCAATCCGGGTTTTATTCTGTTTAAAATCAGGAAAATTTTTTATGAGGGATTTTATACCGGACGGACTGAAAAATACTAAAATATCGTAATTTATATCTCTCAGATCACTTAAATCGCTACAAACAGTACGGTACAATATTGCTTCCTTATAATTATATCCGCCTTTATCAAGTAAATCGGGAATCTCCTGTTTATGCATATCTGAAACCGGTACAAGAAACTTTTCAGCTTTATGCTTCTTCATAATATTTATCAGGTCAGAAAAAGATCCATTTCCATAAAATATTTTTCTTTTCCGATAAACAATATATTTCTGCAAATAATAAGCTGCAGCCTCCGAGATACAAAAATATTTCATTGCATCAGGAATAGTTATCCGCAACTCCTGACTAATTCGGAAAAAATGATCAACGGCTGTCCTGCTTGTAAAAATAACAGCTGAATAATCCAAAATATGAATTCTGGTTTTCCTAAACTCTTTTGCTGAAATACCTTCAACCTTTATGAATGGTCTAAAATCAACCTTTATATTATTCTTTTCAGCCAGATCATAATATAGCGATTTTCCGGTTGTTGGCTTTGGTTGTGAAACTAAAATACTCTTGATTTTCAAAATGCTCCTATTTAAATTAATGTACCTGCTGTTGACTTAAAATCTTAAAAAGTAAAACCAAGGGTGCAAGTTCAAAGGTACAAAAGTACAAAAAGAGATAAAATATTGAAAATTGTTTCTTAAATAAAATTATAATACCCCTGTATAATAGCTTGAAATATAAAAAAAACAACATAAAAATGCCCAAATATATCACCAATCCCGCATTTTGAAAAGGAAAAAAAAGATTGACCAACACAATAGGAAATAAAATCAATCCTGTAATCCTGTTTATATTATCCATATTAAACAGATATTCATCAATTTCAGAATATAATTCTATTAACCTCCCTATAGCTTTATAAGCTATTTTTTTTAACAGAACAAACCCGGTAGTTATAATAAAACACCAAATAAACAGCCTTATATCACTTTCTGAAAAATTTATCTGAAAATATTTAATCACCTGAAAAACAAAAAAGGGGAAAATAATAAAGAAAAAAATATCTAACCTGTGTGCTGCATGTACAACCGGATAGTTTTTTTCACGAAACATCCTTGATGATGATGAATAATTGAAAAGGGAACGAAACAGATATTCCAGATATTTGGAATATGAAGTTCTTATTGATGCAAAAATAATCAATACTGCCAACAGCAGCCCTATAGCCCAATTACCGTTGTTTGCATAAATTTCTCTGGAGGGCAGATGCAATCCTCCCTCTTCACTTTTTATGGCAGTAACCACTTTTACTGAATTTCTGGGAAAAATAAAACGTGATTCGCCCACTAACAATTTTTTTTCTCTCTGCCACCACCAATAGCGCAATTGAGCTGCAGTGGGCTTTATTGACTCTGTTTCGGAAATCGTATCGGTCTTAACGACCGGTTCAAAAACCTGAATTGAATCAAGTGGAATTGGTGCAATGCGATCTATTTTCAACTCGCCGGCTTTCCCGATATTCAAAATATTTTCCAGAGGTAATCTTCTCTCTAAAGAATCGCTTCTATATGTTATCTCTTCTCTCATTGATAATGAATACAAAGATACCAACAGGTTGATTATTAAAATTTAAACTTATCATCACTGAGGTTTTAATTTCACTCCGGGTATAGGGGAAGGTAAGTAATTCAACTCTCTCCGCAATTTGTCCTTTCATACTTCTCCATCAAATCAATAAGAAGCAAAAGCTCTTTTAACTCTTCATTTGATTTTTCAGAACTGCAAAGCTCGATAAAGCGGTCCAAAGCTTTTCGGTAGTCGTTCTCCGTGAATATGTCAATTATTCCATTCATATGGTTAATGTGCGTCAAGCCAGTTGTCGGCATAATTCATTTCTACAGTAAGCGGTATTCCTATCTCAGCAGCATTTTCCATCTCTTTTTTAACGATTTCCCGTACCATTTCAAGTTCCGGTTTATATACATCAAAATCAAGCTCATCATGTACCTGAAGTATCATCCCGGATTTTAATCCGAGATCTTTAAATCTTTCAAATATTCTAATCATTGCAACTTTTATTATATCAGCTGCTGAACCCTGAATAGGAGCATTTATTGCATTTCTTTCAGCCATACCCCGAACAATGGAGTTTGCTGAATTAATGTCATTTAAATAACGTTTACGACCCATAATTGTTTGCACATAGCCTTTTTTTCTGGCAAACTCAATCTGTTCGTCCATACTCTCCTTAATCCGGGGAAAATTTTCAAAATACCCGTCAATTAATTCTTTAGCTTCGGTGCGACTTATATTCAGCCTTTGAGATAAGCCAAAAGATGAAATACCGTATATTATTCCAAAATTTGCAGTTTTGGCCTTTCTGCGCATTTCAGGGGTAACTTCACTTTCAGCTACTTTATAAATTTTGGATGCTGTTATTGCATGAATATCCTTTCCCTGCCGAAAAGCCTCAATCATCTCTTTATCATTACTAAATGCAGCCATAATCCGGAGTTCAATCTGGGAATAGTCGGCCGACAGAATTATATGATTTTCATCTGATGGTATAAAAGCCCGCCTGATCTCTCTCCCATTTTCATCCCTGATAGGAATATTTTGTAAATTGGGATTGACCGATGATAATCTTCCTGTTGAAGTAACAGCCTGGTTATAGGATGTATGAATTTTACCTGATTTTTTATTGACAAGTTTCGGGAGTGCTTCTACATAAGTTGACAATAGCTTTTTTAATCCCCTGTAATCTAATATTTTATTAATAATCGGATGCTTTTCGACAAGCCTCACCAACACCTCTTCCGAAGTAGAATATTGTTTGGTTTTAGTCCTTTTTACATTTGAACCTATTTTTAACTTTTCAAATAAAACCGGCCCTAACTGTTTTGGAGAAGAGATATTAAATTCCACTCCTGCAAGTTCATATATCTCTTTTTCAACCTTGATGATATCTTTCCTGAGGGTTTCTGCATATTCATTCAACTCTTCAGAATTGAGCTTAACACCGGTCTGTTCCATATGAACCAGCACCGGCACCAAAGGCATTTCAACTGTTTCAAAAAGCTGACGCATTTCATATTTATCCAAATCGGGATCCAAAGCATATTTAAGCTGAAATGTCAGATCAGCATCCTCACAGGCATACTCCCTAAGCTTTTCTTTGGGCACTGACTTCATATTTAATTGATTTTTCCCTCTCTTTCCTATAAGGTTTTCAATATGAACTTTTTCATAATTAAGATAAATCTCACATAAATAATCGAGATTATGCTTTTGTTCAGGCTGAATCAGATAATGAGCAAGCATTGTATCATATAGCCTGCCTTTTACTTCTATCCCGTAATTGCCTAACATCAGCAAATCAAACTTAATATTTTGTCCGATTTTTAAAATATTTTCATCTTCAAATATCTCCTTAAACTCTTCTAACACTTTTTTTGCCTCAGTAAATACAGAAGGAAGTGTAACACAATAAGCTTCATGTTTCCTAAAAGAAAACGAGATACAGATTATATCAGAATTATGAGTATCTATACCTGTTGTTTCTGTATCGAAACAAAACTCATCTGTCACAGAAAGCTCAGCCCGCAAACTGGCTCTTTGCATTTCATTCTCAACTAAATAATATTGATGAGGCAGAGAGTTAATATTATTCTTTTTACTGCTTTTATCAAAAAGAATTTGCGGCTCACCAAACAAGGTCTGCTGAATTCCTTTTTCTTGCCTGGCTTGATCCAAATTTAATCTTTCAGAAAGATTGCGGAACTCCATCTCATCAAATATAGCTTTCAGCTTTTCTTTATTTAACTCTTCTCTTTGAAATTCTTCTTTTTTAAAATCAATCGGTACATCTTTAATAATAGTGGCCAATATTTTGGATAACCTGACCTGCTCTTCATATTTTACTAAATTATCTTTCTGGCTGCCTTTTAGCTTATCAATATTATTATAGATATTTTCAATACTTCCAAACTCAGTAATAAGTTTACCGGCAGTTTTAGGGCCGATACCCGGGCAACCGGGAATATTATCAGAGCTGTCGCCCATCAGACCCAATATATCAATTACCTGAATACTATTTTGAATTCCAAAATTTTGCTTTACCTCTTCAAGTCCCCATATTTCCGGCGAGCCTCCCTGTTTACCGGGTTTATACATTAAAATATTTTCGGTTACCAACTGAGCAAAATCTTTGTCCGATGTCATCATATAAGTTAAAAATCCCTTTTCTGTTGCTTTTTGAGCTAATGTACCAATCACATCATCAGCCTCAAATCCTTTTTTCTCAATAACAGGTATATTAAATGCCTCGATAATTTTACGAATGTATGGTATTGATTTTTGCAAATCTTCAGGCATGGTTTCACGATTTGCTTTATATTCTTTATATAACTTATGACGGAATGTTGGTTCGGAAACATCAAACACAACCCCGATATAATGTGGATTCTCCAACTCAAGCAGTTGTACCAGGCTATTTGTAAACCCAAGCATTGCAGATGTATTGATCCCCTTAGAATTAAAACGGGGATTGCGAATAAATGCATAATAACTTCTATATATCAATGCATAAGCGTCAAGAAGGAAAAACTTTTCAGGGATTTTATCAACCATAATAATTAGTTTTTATTCTATAAAAAGCAAAGTTATGGTTTAATTTTATCTTTTACAGTTAACATTTTGTGTTTAATATCTATTTTTGTAGCAATATTGAGAGTTAGAAAAGGTATTTCAACAATATTCAAAAAGATTTTTAAACTGACTCGGATAAGTAAAACCTGATAAATTAAGACTATATATAAAAAATATAATTTTTATTATATGAAGAAACAGACAGTATTGAGCGGCATCAGGCCAACAGGATATCTTCACTTAGGCAATTATTTTGGTGCAGTACGTAATTTTATAAGAATGCAGGAAGATTACAACTGCTTTTTTTTTATAGCTGATCTTCACTCTCTCACAACACATCCCACCCCCGAAAATCTTCAGGCAGGAGTTAAACAGGTGCTGGCTGAATATATTGCATGCGGAATAGATCCTGAAAAAGCTACAATATATATTCAAAGTGATGTGCCGGAAGTAACTGAATTATACACTATATTAAATATGAATGCTTATTTGGGGGAACTTGAGCGTACGGCTTCATTTAAAAAGAAAGCAAGACAACAGCCTGATAATGTAAATGCAGGACTTCTTACCTACCCGGTACTGATGACCGCTGACATAATAATACATAAAGCAAATTTTGTACCTGTTGGAAAAGACCAGGAACAGAACCTGGAGATGGCCAGAAAATTTGCAAAACGTTTTAATAGAATGTATAACAAAAAAGTGTTCCCCATACCACGACCATATACTTTCGAAGGAAAAGATATGATTAAGGTACCGGGACTTGACGGAAGTGGTAAAATGGGAAAATCAGAGGGTAATGCAATTAATCTTTACGAAGATCCAAAAACTATTCGTAAAAAAGTAATGCGAGCAATAACAGATGCCGGTCCTGTTGAGATGAACCAACCAAAACCGGAACCTGTACAGAACCTTTTTACATTAATGGAAATTGTATCGAAACCTGAAACATTTAAATATTTTGATGAACTTTACAATAGTTGCAGAATAAGTTATGGTGAGATGAAAAAACAACTTGCAGAAGATATAATCTCCTATACCTTACCTATACGCGAAAGAATTATCTCTATACTGGATAATGATGAGTATCTGGCAAAAGTGGCAAAAAGAGGAGCAGAAAAAGCTCACGAATCAGCCATTGCAACGTTAAATGAAGTAAAGGAGGTAATTGGTATAAGAAAACTATATTGATTAAAGTAAATAGAAAGGCTACAATATGGTCATAGAAGGTAATATATTAAAAATGAGAACAGAATTGTCGGATCCTGTAAAGTATCACCTCCCTTTCGGCGATAGAGAAATTGATATGAACAACCTTATAGGAAATAAAATATCAATGCATTTTACAGGGCAAATCAATTGTATTGCCTGTGGGAAGATCACAAAAAGCTCTTTCGGACAAGGTTTTTGTTACAAATGTATGCAAACTGCTCCGGAAGCAAGCGAGTCTGTAATTCGTCCTGAATTATCGAAAGCCCATTTTGGAATTTCCAGAGATAAAGAGTGGGCTGAAAAACATGATCTGATAGACCATTTTGTTTATCTGGCAGTGTCAACGGAAACAAAAGTTGGAGTAACGCGCTGTCATCAAATACCGTCACGATGGATAGATCAGGGAGCAAATATGGCAATAAAAATTGCAAAAACCCCAAACAGACATATTGCCGGAATAATTGAAGTCTTTTTAAAACAATATTTTACTGACAGGACTAACTGGCAATCTATGTTAAAAAACACCGGTAACATAAATATTGATCTGCTGCAGGAAAAACAGAAAGCTCTTAACCTGTTACCGGCCGAATTGCAAAAATATAGTTGCACCGATAACAATATCACAAGGATCAACTATCCGATAACAAATCCGCCACAAAAAATAAAAAGTTTAAGTTTTGACAAAACAAATCAATTTAATGAAGTTTTACACGGAATAAAAGGACAATATCTTATTTTTAAAAATGGTACTGTTCTTAATATCAGAAAACACAACGGTTATTATATAAAATTCTCATATTGACAGCCACACCCGTCAGCAAGAAAACAGTAAAAAAATTTAAATATAAAAAGTAATAAAAATCTAACAGATGGAGAATATAGATTGGCAAAATTTAGGTTTCGGGTATCGGGATACAGATTATAATATTAGATGTTATTATCGCAACGGAAAATGGGGAGAATTGGAAATCAGCTCCTCGGATATTATTAACACCCATATTGCAGCTACAGCTTTACATTATGGGCAGGAGGTATTTGAAGGATTAAAAGCTTTTAAAGGGAAAGATGCCAAAATCCGTATCTTCAGAATGGATGAAAATGCTAAGCGTATGCAAAACTCATGTGAAGGAGTATTGATGCCCGGCATACCTGAAGAAAAATTTATGGAGGCTGTACGGCTTGCTATTAAAATGAACAAAAGATTTGTACCTCCATATGAAAGCGGTGCATCACTTTATATTCGTCCTTTAACAATAGGCACAGGGCCGGAAATAGGGGTTAATCCTGCTAAAGAGTATCTTTTTATGGTTTTTGTAATGCCGGTAGGCCCATATTTCCCTGAAGGTTTTAAACCAACCGATCTGATTATAATGAGAAATTATGATAGGGCGGCACCGCTTGGAACAGGTAAATTTAAAGTTGGGGGTAATTATGCAGCTGGTATGCAAGCAGGAAAAATTGCAAAAAATAAAGGTTTCTCAGCTGTGCTTTACCTTGACAGCCGGGAAAAAAAATATATAGATGAATGTGGTCCGGCTAACTTTTTCGGAATCAAAAAGAACACTTATATTACCCCGCTTTCAGAATCAATTTTACCGTCAATTACAAATAAAAGCCTGATGATGTTGGCAGAAGAAATGGGATTAAAAGTTGAACGGCGTAAAATTCCGTTTGAAGAGCTATCAACTTTTGATGAAGTGGGGGCCTGCGGAACTGCAGCTGTTATATCTCCAATAAAAGGTATCTATGATGCCGATAATGACAAATGGTATAATTATGGTAACGAACCCGGCAAATGGTCTGTCAAACTATATAATAGACTCCGGGCTATCCAGTATGGCGATGAACCGGATAAGTACAATTGGGTAGAAGAAATCTGAACAAAGCAGATTTTATTCTTCTACCAATATTTCGGTTACTAATTCAACAGCTTTTTTATAAAGAGCGCTAACACCGCAATATTTTTCTTCTGAAAGTCTGACTGCCTTTTCAAGCTTATCTTTTGGAAGATCTTTACCTTTAAATTTATAAATTATTTTTATTTTATGATAGAATTTAGGGTGCTCATCGGTTAAATCACCTTCTACAATAACGTTAAAAGCTTCAGGAACTACTTTCATTTTTTTCAAAATCATAATAACATCTATTCCTGTACAGCCGGCAAGAGCCGTAAGCATCAATTTTTTAGGCCTCGGTCCCAAATCGCTTCCTCCTGCAGGTATATCAACATCAATAACAACCTTATGCCCGTCCATATCGGTCTGAAATGCAAAGTTGTCGGTCCAAAGCATATCTACAATATGTTTCATTCGAATATAATTTAATTAAATATTTA
>CAZLZJ010000055.1:0-15066 GCA_964563975.1 uncultured Prolixibacteraceae bacterium | reverse complement strand
TACTAAAAAGCCGGTATGTCTTTTACAAACCGGCTTTAAAATAACAATTCACAATATCTTGATTACATCATCTCTTCCATTGCCTTATAGGCTTTGTCGCCATACACTACTGACGGCCCTCCCCCCATAACCACAGAAACACCAATGGTTTCAACAATCTCTTCCTTTGTTGCGCCAGCCTCAATAGCAGCTTTTACATGGCAGGCAATGCAACCTTCACACCTGATTGTAATCGATATACCAAGTGCAATCAACTCTTTCTGCTTAACAGTTAAAGCACCATCTTCTGCTGTTGCATGGTGCATTGTTCCAAATCCCTGTGCAAGTTTGGGATTCTCTTTAGACAGAGTACCCATAAAATCAAATACGGCTTTAGCCTGAGCTGCATAATTACTCATAATCCCTCCTTATTTTAATTGTTATCCTAAGAAAAATATATTCGAATAGTAAAACAATAAAACAATAAAATTGTTTAGCAATCCTTAATTAAAAGAGAAGCATCAGAGATTAATAAATAGATGAATTTAAAATTTACAAATTGTGGGAACTCCTGAAAACCAGAAAGTAAATATTGCTAAAATGAGCACTCTGATTTCAGATGAACTGCTCAAGCAGTTCGATTCTTTTCTCAATCGGAGGATGGGTTGAAAATAGATTATCCCATGAAAAACCATGAACCGAAGGCCTTGGATTATCAATAAACATTTGCGCCACATCCCGGTTTTCAACAGCCTCAATCCATGGATCATTGCTTATCTTTCGAAGAGCAGATGCAAGGGCACCGGGATTACGTGTTAATTCAGCAGCTCCGGCATCGGCCAGATATTCACGTGACCGGGATATACCAAACCTCAATAAAATTGAGATCAGATATGCAATTGAGGTAACTATTATTGCAAGCAAAATAACAGGAGCATAACTTTTACCGTCACGACTTCTGCCTGAGTGGTATAAGCTCCGAAAAGCTATTTCAGCAATGAATGCAAAAATACCCACAAAAATTACAGAAATTATTAGCAACCTGACATCACGATTACTTATATGAGTCAGTTCATGTGCTATCACCCCTTCCAACTCATCATCGTTAAGTTTGTCAATAATTCCCTTAGAAAGAGATATTGCATAACTTTTGTTATTAATACCGCTGGCAAAAGCATTAAGAGAATCATCCTCAATTAAAAATATTTTGGGCATACTCATTCCCTGTGAGATACAAAGATTCTCAACCAGATTGTAGACACGTTTATTTTCCTTACGCTCAAGCGGCCTTGAGCCGGTAGCCATTTGAATCATCGAACTATGAAACATCCATGCAATTAAAAACCAAATCACCGTAGCTATCAGCACTATCGGAGCAACAGAAATAAATGTCTCATTAACAGTATCATATCCACTCTCACGAGAAACGGTAAAATATAAAAAAAGGTATACCATTGCCAGGAGAATCAACGGAAAAGCTATAAGCAAGAGAGTTGAGTTAATATTATTCTTGCTTATCTGTTTTTGAATACCAATATATTGCATTAAATGTCAAAATTAATCGCCGGGGGTTCTTCCATCTTTTCTCTTTGCTCTTCACCCGGATCAAACAGCGGTTCACGCTTAAACATAAATATACCGGCAATAATATTGGAAGGAAATGTTTCAATCCCCGTATTGTACTCTGTTGTTGCCGCATTGAAAAATCTGCGGGCTGCAGCCAGTTTATTCTCAATATCGCTAAGCTCTTCCTGAAATTGTAAAAAATTCCGGTTAGCCTTAAGGTCAGGATATGCCTCCAACTGAACTCTCAATCCTTGCAAAGCAGATGATAATTTCACCTCAGCTTCAATTTTCTGATCAATGGTACCCGCTCCCATTGCAGCAGCGCGCGCCTCAGTCACCTTCTGAAGAACCTCCCTCTCATGTTTTGCATAGCCTTTTACTGTCTCTACAAGCTGAGGAATAAGATCATGCCGTTGTCTTAACTGTACATCGATATCATGAAAAGCATTTTCACGTCTGTTCCTCAGACGAATAATTTTATTATATAAACCGGTAAACAAAAGAACTATCAAAAATATAATACCTAAAGTAACTAAAATGCCCATAATTTTTAACTTTTAATTGCTTCATAAATGTAGTGATATATTTTCTATTAACACATCAATCTAAAATTTAATAACTGAAAATTATAATTATGTTAAGCCTTATCGGTATTTTTGCATTTAACCATAAAGTGAACTATTTTTTGTTAAATCATTGATTTGTAGCTAATAACTATTTGATTCACGGAATATTATAAAAGATGGCATAAATTTTGAATTGTGCATTATGAAGAGACAGTTCTTCTAACATAGAAAAAAAAAGATCATGAAAAAATTAATTATCACAACGATCATCGCACTGCTGACAGTAGCAGGGATCACAGCAAAAGCAGAAGAGTGGCCAAAAGAGTACCTGGGTCTGCCGGGTGATAATCTTAATCTCTTCGCCGTAATGAAACTCTTCCAGGAATCTGAAACTCTTGAAAGCTTCGAAAGAAGCCTCAATAACGAAAACTTAAGAATAAATAATCTTGACCTCAATGGCGATAATATAGTTGATTATATAATGGTTTTGGACTATGTTGACGGAAATGTGCATAATATAGTTTTAAGAGTTGCACTTAACCAATATGAAAACCAAGACATAGCTGTTTTTACTGTCCAACAGTTTGAAAATGGTCAGGTAGAGATCCAGTTAGTCGGAGACGAAGCTCTTTATGGCAAAAACTATATTATTGAGCCAATATATGCTGAAACGCCAAATCCCGGATACGTTAGGAGAGCCAAGGCAAAAACAAATACCGTGGTAATAAATAAAATTACATATACATCTGGTACCTGGCCTCTGATCAGGTTCATCTATCTTCCGGGTTATGTAACCTGGCGTTCTTCCTGGTACTGGGGTTACCGTCCAAATTATTGGAATCCATGGCGGCCATACTATTGGCACACATATTACGGATACCATTACCATTGGCAAAACTATTACTATAAATACTACCGTCAGTCTTACCTGTACCGCTATTCAAGATACAACGACTTCTATTACAGCAATGTACGAGTCCACAGTCCGACAATTATTGTAAATATAAACTCAGGGCGTTACAACTCAACCTATTCCCGGCCCGATTTAAGAAGCAAAGGAACCGAATTATACACAACAACAACCAGAAATACAAAAAGCAGCCAGCCAATAAGTTCGGGAACCGGAGTAAGAAGGTCTGAAAACTCTCCGGCAAGTCCGGCAACTTCCGGCAGAAGTCAGCCTGTAAGAAGATCCACAACCGGAAGCAGCAGGAGCAGTATTAACTCACAAGCAGCTAAAGAGAGTCAGCAAAGGCCTTCATCAATCAGTAAAAAGTCATCATCCGGCAGCAGTGCAATCGAAAGTCAAAAAGCCACAAGAAGATCTACCGGATCGGGTAGCAGCAGAACAGACAGCGGATCTCCTGCCCGAAGAGAGACTCTCAAGTCTGCCAAATCCGGATCTTCCGGAGTGCCAAACCGTCAGTCAACACAAAGAAGTAATCAAACTTCCACAACACGAAGCGGGTCTGAGCAAAAAAGCAGTCAGACAAAAAATTCCCGCAGATAAAAATATGGTAACTTATCTGATAATTCCGTAAATTAGAAAAATAATTAATAAAACTTTATTTTAAAGTTCTTCAGCGGCAGCTTTTTTAGCTACAAAAAAAACAGATGGGGTTTAAGGGGTAACACCCCTTTATAAAAATAATTGAATTGTTAAATGTTTAATTAAATTATATTCGAATGAAAAAATTAATAATCTTTTTGGTACTGTCAGGAGTAATCAGGGCATACGGACAGGAATCCATCGAAGTAAAAATAGAGCCCCGCCCCTCTTCCCAGGGGGTACAATCTGCATTTGAAGTAATTGTTCCTCAAGCCACAGCAGACGATGCTATCAAATTATGGAAAAAAACAATTACTAAAAAGGGAGTAACCGGCAAATCTCCAAAAGTGGAAAGTATAAAAGATGAATGGGTTGTAAAAAACATTGTTTTAAATGAAATATCAACCGATCAATACAATGTATACACACAGGTATCTTCATTCCCTGACAATATTTATGTAAGAGTCTTTTTACAAAACCCGGATGGCTTTTTGGGATCATCAGAGTCTTCAGCCCAAGCTACTGAAGCTGCTGCCAAATATGTCAGGAATTATGCAGTCGATCTTTATAAACAAGCAGTGGGCAAAGAACTTAAGGGAGAGGAAAACAAATTAAAGGGCCTTGAAAGAGACTACAATAAAATGAACAGGCAAAACAGATCTTACGATAAAAAAGTTAACAAAGCCGCTAAAGAGGAAAGATCCGTTCGCAGTGACCTGCAAGATGACAAAAAACTGTTGAAAGAGATAAAAAAGTCAGATGACACCGATTTATCTGCTGATGAAAAATCAGCTTCCAGAGAGGAGATAGAAAAAAGTATTAAAGCTGCAAACAAGGATATCAAGAAAGCTCAAAAATCACAATCTAAATTTGAAAAAAAGATAAATAAAAATGAAAAAGCACAAAATGAGCTACAGGAGAAGATAGTTTTACAAAAAGAAAAAGTAAATGAAGTAAAAAGAAAATTAAACAATATCAGATAAAAGACTGAAAATAAAATTAATCTACCATTTATGAAAAACAAAAATCTTAACAGAAGAGTTTTCCTGAAGGCCTCTGCTCTTGGTGCCACGGGAGCATTAATTACAAACCCGGCAGTTGGGCATAATACTTCCGGCTACTTCGACAAGAGGTCAAATGAAGGAATCATAATCTCAAGAAAGCTTGGAAAAACAGGATTGGAGTTACCGGTTGTCAGCTTTGGCGTCATGCGTGCCGACAATTCCAATCTTATTAAAGCAGCCATGAGTGCAGGAATTAAACACTTCGATACTGCGCACGGTTATCAAAATGGCAATAATGAAAAGATGCTTGGCGAGGTATTAAAGAACTATCCCCGTCAATCTTTTACCATAGCCACAAAAGTGAGGCCTGCCGAAAAAAGTAAATTTTTAAAAGACCTGGATACCAGCTTGGAAAGATTAAAAATGGATTATGTTGACATACTTTATGTTCATGCCTTATCATCGCGCGAAGAAGTTTTGTCAAAGTCTAATATTGATGCACTGCAAACTGCAAAAAAGCTCGGTAAAGCAAAATTTATCGGTTATTCCACTCACAGCAACGAACCGGAAACAATAGAAGCTGCTATTGAAAGCAAAGCTTATGAGGTAATCTTAACTGCCTATAACTTTAAACAGGATCACAAAGATTTATTAACAAAAAGGATAAAAGAAGCATCAAAGGCAGGCATCGGAATCGTTGGAATGAAGTCTATGGCGGGAGGAAAATTGGGTAAAGAGGACAAGAAAATGCACTTCATGGCAGCAATCAAATGGGTGCTGAAAAATCCTCATGTACATACCATTATACCGGGTATAACTAATTTTAACGAACTTGAGGAAAATATGTCGGTAATGAATAACCTCAACCTTACGAAAGACGAAAAAGCATTTCTCTCTTTTGCATCGCTGCAGCAGGGAATATACTGCAACGGCTGCCGTGAATGTATAGAATCGTGCCGAAAAAAACTTCCGATCCCCGATATGATGCGGGCATATATGTATGCATACGGATATGAAGAGACAAAAAAAGCCAAACAGGAGCTGTTAGGCCTTGCCATTGCAGAAAATCCGTGTGTTGACTGCTCATCATGCACAGTTACCTGTATTAAAGGATTTAACATACCTGAAAAATTAGCTGATATTTCAAGAATTACCAATGTGCCGGACGAATTTCTGGCATAATCAGCTATTAATATCTGCAGATAATAAATAATTGTTGATATATAAAAAAACATATGAAGCTTTTAAAAATATCCGGAGTAGGTATATACAAACTTGCATTACTCCTTTTTTTTCCTCTGTTTACGAATAGTGCATCAGCCATGTTTCCGGAATTTAAAGAGTGGAAACTAAATGCCGGCGACAAAGTCTATGTTCCCGACAATCTTTGGGATATCATAAATGGCGCTGCAGATGCATACCTGAGCTACGACTTCCAAAAGCTCTATACAGCTGAGTACAGTAACGAAAACGACAAACTTATCAGAGTATATATTTTTGAGCATGGCAGCCCGGTAAGTGCTTTTGGTATCTACTCTCAGGAGAGAAGCACCGATTATGAATTTACAGAAATAGGCACTCAGGGCTTCAGAAGTGCCGAATCATTTTACTTTATAACAGGCCCATACTATGTACAGCTAACCTGCAGTGATCCGGAAATCGGAGATGACATGGAGCAATTGGCCGCTCTTATAAATAAAAATCTTAATCAAAAAAGCAGCCTGCCATCCGAATTAGATCTGTTTCCTGACAAAGGGAAAGTCAGGTATTCCGAAAAATATATTTCATCCAGCTTTTTAGGACACAATTTTTTGCATTCAGCTTTTGTCGCATCATATTCAGCAGAAGAAGAAAATTTTCAGATTTTCATTATAAGCCCGGGAGATGAGCAGCAAACTGATCGGATATTAAGTGAATACCTTGATTTTGTTAAATTACCCAAAGACAAAAGAGGAGATACGGAGTATCTTATCGATGATCCCTATAACGGAGAGATTTTGCTTTTCAAAAAAGGAAAATATCTTTGCGGAATATCAGGAGCAGGTAAAAAAACAGGTGAAAATTATTTAAACCTGCTTAAAGAAAAGATAAGTCAACAATAGCTGTAAAGAAGTAAATAACTTCATAAGTTTTAATTTGTTATTTTTAAAAAAATAACCGGCATGAAATACCTTTTTATAGCAACTCTACTAACAGGGCTGATTTTTTCGTGCAACAAAAATCCGCGCATTCCGGATAAGCAGTACGATAAAATAGTCGCCGGATTTAAAACACCGGCAGCTGACAATACGGTATGGTGTTATTGGTACTGGATCAATGATGATATTTCAAAAGAGGGTATCACAAAAGATCTTGAAGCTATGAAAAAGGCAGGTATCGGAACAGCCCTGATTGGCAATATAAACCCTGCCGGAGTGGATGGCAAGGTACCCCTTTTCAGTAATGAATGGTGGGACTGTATGGTTCATGCCGTAACTGAAGGAGATCGTATAGGAGTCGACATAGGCATCTTTAATTGTCCCGGCTGGAGCCAGTCGGGCGGTCCCTGGGTAAAACCCGGTATGGCAATGCGCTATCTTACCTACAATAAAACATTAGTTACCGGACCGGGAATGGCAGATATTCTGATTGACAAGCCTAATAAAGAGTTCAAAGATACGCACACCCTGGCTTACAAAGCAATTAAAACAGAAAAAAATAATTTAAGGTCGCTTATTAAAAACCGGGAAGAAGCAGAAGTAACTTTCGAATTTGAATTTAAAAAACCTATTTTAGCCAGGCAGATTACTATTACTCCGGGAGGCCCGATTAAATGTAACTGCGAACTTTTGGCTGAAATCAATGGTGTTGAAAAACCGGTTAAAAAGTTTTTATTTGACAGAAGTAATCTTAATATAAACGTCGGGCCAATAACCTTGGGCGAATTGGCAATATCCCTGCCTGAAACAGAGTCTGATAAATTTAAGCTGATATGTACAAATTTTACCGGAAGCGGGCAAGAGATTCAATTTTCAAAAATAAATATCTCCGAGTCTCCGGTTCTCGACAGGTATATAGAAAAACAGCTTGGCAAAATGCACCCTACTCCCGCTCCTGAATGGAACGCTTACAACTGGGCTGTACAAGAAGAGATAAGTAATAAAGATCTTATAGTAAACGAAGTTACAGATATCTCAGACAAAATTGACAAAAACGGTAAGCTTACCTGGGATGTTCCTGAAGGAGAATGGGTTGTAATGCGTATCGGCATGACTCCCACAGGTACGATGAACTCACCTTCTGCCCCTCAGGGGCGAGGCTATGAGATAGATAAAATGAGCAGTGAGCTGATAAAAATACATTTCGATAATTTTGTGGGAGAGCTCCTCAGGAGAATTCCTGAAAAGAGTAAATCTGCCTTTAAATATGTTATAGCCGACAGTTATGAGATGGGATCCCAAAACTGGACAGATAATTTTGAAGAAACATTCAAGAGAAAATATGGTTATGACCCTGTAAAATATTTGCCTCTGCTATCCGGACAAATAGTTGGCAGCGTAGAAGAGTCTGAGCGATTCCTGTGGGACTTACGCCGTGCCGTGGCAGATGATATAGCATACGAATATGTTGGGGGGCTGCGTAAGGTAAGTGAACAACATAATCTGAAAATATGGCTTGAAAATTACGGGCATTGGGGATTCCCTTCAGAATTTATGATGTATGGCGGACAGTCCGGGCTGGTTGCAGGTGAGTTCTGGAATGAAGGTTCCCTGGGAAATATTGAGTGCAAAGCTGCATCTTCAACTGCACATGTATACGGAAAACCAATGGTTTCGGCAGAAGCCTTTACTGCTTCCGGAAATGCCTATCTGAGGCACCCGGCACTTCTTAAAGCACGAGGCGACTGGTCTCTAACAGAGGGAATAAATCATTTTGTGCTTCACCTCTATATTCAGCAGCCCGACGACAACAGAATCCCGGGTATGAACGCATGGTTCAGCACTGAATTTAACCGCCACAATACATGGTTTGACCAGGCAAACAACTATTTTGATTACCTGAGGAGATGCCAGTTTATTCTTCAGCAAGGCCGTTATGTGGCAGATGTTTGCTACTTCATTGGAGAAAATACACCTGTCATGACCGGAGTGAGGGACCCTGAAATACCTGAAGGATACTCGTTCGACTATATTAATGCAGAAGTGATTTTAAATCGCCTTTCTGTTGAAAAAGGCAGGTTTGTTCTTCCCGATGGAATGAGTTACGAGATAATGGTACTGCCTCCTTTAACAACCATGCGCCCTGAGCTGCTTGCCAAATTAGAACAACTGGCAGCAAAAGGAGGAAAAATCCTTGGGCCAAAACCTTTAAAATCGCCCAGTCTTCAAAATTACCCGGAATGTGATAAAAAAGTTATAGAACTGGCTGATAAAATGTGGCATAGCAAAGGCAAACAAATTAATCACTATGGTAACGGAGTTATAATAAACGGATACAGTTTAGAGGAAGTTTTCAAACTATTTGAAATTGAAAAAGACTTGGATACAAAAACAGCTCCTGTATTGTGGACACACCGAACCTTACCCGGAATGGAAATTTATTTTATTACCAATCAGTCGGATGCCAAAATAAATATTGATCCCTCTTTCAGGGTTAGTGGATTAAAGCCACAGCTCTGGGATGCACTGACCGGTGAAATACATTACCTTAAAGAGTACTCGGAAGCAGGAGGCAGAACAGTGGTTCCTTTGGAAATGGAAAAGCACAGAAGCTGGTTTATAATATTTACAAATGCTAATAACAAAAAAACAGGCCTTTCACAAAAAAGCAACTTTCCGGAGTTAAAAACATTAAGTACCATCAAGGGGCCTTATTATGTTAATTTTATAAATAAAGAGACAGGACCGGCTGAAGAGCAAATATTTACAGCACTGACAGACTGGTCTGAGTCAGAAAATGAAAAGATAAAATATTATTCAGGATCAGCCATATATAGCACCACCTTTAACATTAATGATATTCCAAAGAACAGCGGACTATTTCTTGATCTTGGCAATGTAGCAGTAATGGCTGAAGTAAAACTAAACGGCAAAGATGCCGGCGGTGTCTGGGTTGCACCCTTCCGGCTCAATGTGTCAGATCTGCTGAAAAAAGGAACAAATGAGCTGGAAATCAAAGTAGTTAACCTTTGGCGAAACCGCCTGATAAAAGACAATTCACTACCCGAAAATAAGAGGTACACCTGGACAGTCGTTAATGATATAAAAGAAAATGAAAAGCCCCATACTTCAGGTCTGCTGGGGCCGGTCACAGTTAAATATATATCAGATTAATTTCCCTGTTTGTCAATTTTCATCTTACCCGGGCGGATCATATTTTCCGGTGCAAGAATCATCTCAAGCTTATCTTTAGACAACAAGCCCTTTTCAAGAACCAGAGAATAGACACTCTTGTTAAGCTCAAGGGCTTCCTTTGCAAGCTCATTTGAAGCTTCATATCCAATATGCGGCACTAAAGCTGTTACAAGCCCGATACTATTATGTACCATCTCCCGGCAACGCTCTTCATTTGCAGTGATCCCGTCAACACAGCGGTATCTTAAAGTGTTCATTCCATTGATGAGCATCTCCACAGATTCAAACACACTTAAAACAATGACAGGCTCAAAAACATTCAGCTCTAACTGCCCCGCTTCCGAAGCCATCGTAACAGTAAGGTCATTTCCTATTACCTTAAAAGCAATTTGGTTCACCACCTCGGGAATAACAGGATTAACTTTCCCCGGCATAATAGATGATCCGGGTTGCATGGGTGGCAGATTGATTTCATTTATACCGGTCCTCGGGCCTGATGACAGCAATCTTAAATCACTCGAAATCTTTGATAATTTAATTGCCAGTCTTTTCACTGCAGAAGAGTACATTACAAATGAACCGGTATCTTGTGTTGCTTCGACCAGATTTGAAGCAAGTGCCAGATCAAGGTTTGTGACTCTTCTCAAATGCTTAATCACCAATCCCGAATATCCCGGCTCTGAGTTTATCCCTGTGCCAATTGCGGTAGCCCCCATATTGACCTCTAAAAACAGTTTTGCATTTTGATTCAACCTTTCAACCTCTTCCTGTAATGTTACTGCGTATGCTTCAAACTCCTGTCCGAGAGTCATTGGAACTGCATCCTGCAACTGAGTTCTTCCCATCTTAATTATATGCGCAAACTCCTTCCCTTTTTTCCTGAAAGAGTCAACCAATTTTTCAAGAACCAATGTTAAATTCTTATTTGAATTAAACAGGGCAATCTTTATTGCAGTTGGATATGCATCATTTGTGGACTGCGACAAATTTACATGGTTGTTAGGGTGGCAATAGCTATATTGACCCCGCTCATGCCCAAGAATTTCCAAAGCACGATTGGCAATTACCTCATTTGCATTCATATTGGTTGAGGTGCCGGCTCCCCCCTGAATCATGTCAACCACAAACTGATTATGATATTTGCCATTTTGAAGTTCATGGCATGCAGTAACTATGGCATCTCTGATCTCTTTACTTATCAGCCCCAGTTCAAAATTAGCTTCTGCTGCTGACTCTTTCACCATTGACAGCCCCTCAATCAAAGATGGAAAAAAATTCAAAGTAATTCCGGAAATATTGAAATTTTCAATTCCCCTCAATGTCTGTATACCGTAATATGATTCAAACGGAACCTCACGCCGGCCTAACAAATCATTTTCAACTCTCGTTTTTCCCGACTCATACTGGGCGGAAATATTTAACATCCTGTTATTAACATGCCGCATGCGTCTTGAAATCACCCTGGTGATATTTGATAGAATCTTTAAGGTGGTGGCGGTGCTGTAATTAAAAAAATCTTTATTTACATTTAAAATTGTAGTTGGCTTTAATGCCCTGGCTGATGTTGAATGAGTAGAATCCTGATCCCAAATACCCTCTCCAAGAAAGTCTCCTCTGCCAAAAAGGGCCAGCCTTACTTCAACATCATATAAATTATTCTTAAAAAGCTCTACCTCTCCTTCATAAATAATATATATATCTCCCCTGGGACTGTTTTCATGAAAAATTATCTCCCCTGCTTTACAATCTTTTTTTCTGACATTCAGGGCTAATTTTTGCAACTCCTTATCTTCCAGATTCCTAAATAATTCAATTCCTTTCAGAAATGATAAAATAGTTTTTTCTTCCATAATCATGTTGTCTAAAATAGTTTTATGAAACGAGCATTTAAAAATATTTACACATATGCGGTTCCCACGATTAAAATCGGAACAAGCTATACTATACCTTTAAAAACAGATAATTTTAACAGTATGCAAATTTTTAAATATAAAGATAACATTAAAAATGACACCTGCTCACCAAGGGTGCTATTTCAACAGCCACCTGTTCATGTGATTATTGGGAGTTTCCAGGACAAATTTATAAAACTTTGATTCGGGATAATCATTCAGGTCTAACTTATAACTCTTTTGGTTTGCTTTTACTGTTGTTACTTTTATCCACTTATCGTTTTCACCTTTTTTAAATTTATTGTCAGCCGAAAGATAAATGGTAACCGGTACATTCTCGTTAAAAGTATCCCAGCCGAGGTAGACAAAATTATCGTACGGTTCTGTTCTTATATTATAGATATCAGCTTCGCCATAAAAGGATTTCCCGTCCTGTTCCCACAAAACTTCTTTGGGAACTTCAAAATTTAAGAACTTGGAAATAGAAGGGGCAATATCGGTAATTGCCAATTCATTTATATTGAAATACTCATTTACCTTCTTATTTGTAGAGATCCAGATTGTCCGTTCCCGCAGCGACTGACCGCCATGTCCACGTCCATTTTCAGTCCTCCCGTGGTCGGTTGTAACTATGATCATCCACTCTTCATCAAAATTCTCCTCTCTATATTTTACGGCATCCCAAATTCTACCCACTTGTTTATCGGCTTTCATAACATATTCATCAAAAAAAGCACTGTTCCCTGCCCTGTGCCCGGCATCGTCGGTATACCAAAGGTAAACCCAGCTCAGATCGGGAGCATCTTCGCGTATCCCTTTTGCTGCTTCTTTTGAAACCAACTCATCAATATCAAAAATCTGCAAATTTTTCTCTTTTTTGGGGAAACCCGATTTATCTATATCATATCCGTCTTTGACAAAATCAATTTTCAAATTATTAGTTTCAGGCTTACCCTCTCCCAAAAGGACAGTCCTGTTGTCGATCCAGCTTGAGTATAATCCGGTTTTTACATCTTTAGACTGCTCTTTGGCTATTCTGAAAAGAGTCCAGTAGTTATAATTGGGATCCAGATTTTCATTACCTGTAACATTATGTTTATTAACCCAGGTTGATGTTAAGAGACTGGTATAGCAAATGGCAGAGATAGTTGCTGTTTGTGAATAACCTCCAATTTCGCCTCCCATATATGCCCTGGAGTATGCTCCTCTTTCAGAAATATCAAAAATAGCCGGAGGCTTAAGCCTTTCTATTTGATCTGCAGGTATCCCATCAGCAATAATAAAAACTGCTTTACGGGTTTTGCCGTTAATTGTACCGGAAAAAATTAAAGATAGAATTAATAGGATAATGTTTTTTCTCATCGCCTTTTAAGTTTTATTTAAAGTGGTTTAATAATTATTGTCTTTTCTTCTTCAGACTGGATGTTAAAGTTAACATCAACAACTGATAATTTACCATTATTTATAGTTTGCATTATTTCTCCGTCCGAAATATCATATTTACCATTAGTCATAATAAATCTGATTTTGCAATTTTTTAAATCGACAGGTAATAAATTTTTTATTTCAGCCTTATTTTCTCTGTAAGTTCCATCATTGGGATTTTTATATTTAAGTGTTAAATTTAATTCAAAATCCTCAAAGGCTGAAGCAGGATTCTGACAAAACCTTACAGGATCAGAGCACTGAAAAGTATCATCATCTATATTAAAGATCCTGAAAAAACCCAAATTTTTCTCCCAATTTTTTATTTCCCCACTCCTGCATACCACTCCTGTGCGTGCTGCAAAAGTTGGTGTATTCCCGATCATTTCTTCATGAGGTGTATGATTATGACCATTGAGCAGGATATTGATCTTATTCTTGTTTAAAAAAGCCGTATCAACATTATTGTGCTTATGTTGAGTTAATATTCTAAGCGAACCTTTCCCGTTCTCTTCAAGAAATTTCTCATGAACTTCACCCTGTATGCCGGACATGGGAGCAGAATCAGGAATTTCCGTTACAGGATCTCCTATTGAATCATCCGCAAGTATAACACGAGTGCCGGCATATATAAATCCATGAACTCTTTTTCCCATTAACTCATTCCATTGCAAACATTTAGCAAAATAGTTGTCTTGTGCTACACCATAAAAATCATGATTCCCCGGAATAAGAAAAGTTGGAGAATTTAATCCATAAATACCTGAAAAACCATTAGCTCCCCAAAATAGATTTTTATACTTTTCTTCAACTAATGGTCTCTTATCTGCTTCATAAATTCTTTCTCCTCCCCATCCGGTTTGATCAGCATTAAGCATTGTATAGTCCATTATATTATCTCCTGTAATAAGGATAAAATCAGGTGAAATAATATTTGCAACTTTTACAAAGCCGCTAAATAGCTCCAGCTCTTTAGCGTAACCTTTCTGCGGCTCTCCAACCCATTGCCTGGATATATGTAAATCGCTGATATGTATAAATGTATGTGTTTTTTTAAACTTATGTATTATCTTGACTGACATTGGTGATGAGTAGATTTGACCTTTACTATAAATAAAAAGGTTATACAAATCTTCAGGTATTGCATCTGAAATTTTTACCCAAATTTGATTGTTAACCGCTTTTTTTGTGTAGTGATCATATTCAAATCTTCCGGTATTGATCGAATCAATATTTAATATTTCATTATAAAAATCACTTATAAGTTTAACTGAATCAATTTTTTGAAAAGTGAGGTTATTAAACAATATATTAAAGTTACTGCCTTGTTCTACAATGACAGCAGTAGCTCTCCACGGATAAATAATATTTCCGGCATTACCTTCTTTTAACGGAAATACGGCTGTAAGCAAAATTAATCCAATAATTTTATAATAAGTCAACAGTTTCATTTTTAATTACTTAATATTTTTGTTTGAATTACCTTAAAATAATTTTTACGATTAGACAGACAGAATACACTTAATAAAACTTTAAAACTCAGCCTTAAATTTAAAACTATCTTTTTTAAAAGCTGCAATAAGCAAAAATTTTCAATGATATCGTATAGCTTCTCCCGACTTTAGCCGGAAGAACCGGCATATATTTTAATCATCCTCTTAGGTACCTGTTTTATCGGGATGTGTATTTTTTATAATTGCAACCTTATTATTTCGATAACTGACTGTTTATTTGCATGTTATTATATTTTTG
>CAZLZJ010000054.1:10305-16004 GCA_964563975.1 uncultured Prolixibacteraceae bacterium | reverse complement strand
CGTTCTGGACAATATACCGCCAACATTCACAGCTCCCAAAGATATCACTGTCTACGCAGATGAAAACTGTGAATATGATACTTCAGTAGAAGCAACAGGCGGTGTAACAGATATGTCTGACAACTGCAGCAGCGAGCTGAATGCAACCTATGAAGATTCAATTGACGACAGCGATCCGTGCGGAATAGTTATCACACGCACATGGACAGTTACAGACAACTGCGGTAACAGTGCAGAGGCTCAGGTACAGACAATAACAGTGCTGGATACAATCCCGCCGGTTATTGAATGTCCGGAAGAGAGCTTAATGACAATCTACCTGCGCGAAAATGGTGAATATGTACTTTCAAACTCTCAGATTGCAGGATTGGTAACAAATATCACCGATAACTGCACTCCCAGAGAGAAAATTACTTACTCCGTATTCCCAAGGTCATTTGAATGTATACATGTCGGCAAAGAGGTAAAACTCACAATTACAGCTACTGATGAGTGCGGTAACAGTGCAGTTTGCAATACCTTGGTCACTGTGCTTGACACCGTTCCTCCGGTTGCTCTTTGCCGTGACAGGACATACTACTTAGGCGAAAGCGGAGAGGTAGTTATATATCCGTTCGACATTGACCGCGGAGGCGACCGCTCAAGTGTTCCCGAATGGGCACGCACCTACAATCCACTCGAAGGCGGCAGCTACGATGCTTGCGGAATAGAACATGCAACATTAAGCAAATCCCGCTTTACAATCGAGGATGTTGGTGAAAACCTTGTTATCCTGACAGTTTGGGATCCAAGCGGTAATGTTGACTTCTGCGAAGCTATTGTAACTATACTTGATACAATTCCTCCGCCGCCAACCATTTACTGTCCGGATGACTTTACAGTGTCAGTTGATGAAGGTGAATGCGGTGCAACCGTATACTTTACAGCCGAATCAGACTTTAATATAATCTACGATCCGGCACAGGGCAGTTTCTTCCCTGTCGGAACAACTACGGTTACAGCAATTGCCTACAACTCAATAGGTGATTCAATAAGCTGTTCCTTCGATGTCACAGTGATAGACGACGAAGATCCCTATATTGTTTGCCCGGAAGATATAGTAGTTACGGCTGAGCCGGGAGAGTGCGAAGCTGATGTAATTGTTCCCGCACCAACTGAAATTGGAGACAACTGCGAAACCTTTACTTACAGTAATGATTTCAATGGCGGAATCGATCCAAGCGGAACTTACCCCGCCGGCACAACAGTTGTAACATGGACAGTTACTGATGAGGCAGGTAACACAGCCACATGCTTGATGACAGTCACAGTGCTGACCTATCCCAATGCTGTAGATGACCAATCATCTACTCCCGAAAATACACCTGTTGAAATAGATATTCTTGCAAACGACACAGACTGTCTCGACAGCCTGGATCCGGCAACCACTGCAGTGGTCACGCCACCTCAGTCGGGCAGCGTCTCTATTGATCCTTCCACCGGTGAAGCACTCTATACTCCTGAAGAAGGATTCACAGGATCAGATGAATTTACATATATGATATGTAATGAAGCAGGTTTATGCGACACAGCCAGGGTAACAATCACTATTGCAACAGTAAACAGGCCGCCGTTGGCAACAGACGACATAAATACCACTCATGAAAACAGAGCGGTAAGCGGACTGGTACTGACCAATGATTATGACCCGGACGGAGGTGTATTGACAGTAACCGGCACACCTGTTGTTGGTCCTTCAAACGGAACATTAACCTTAAAAACTGACGGATCATATACTTATACTCCGAACACCGGATTTATAGGTAAAGATTTCTTCGAATACCGGGTATGCGATAATAGCGGATTGTGTGATACTGCATTAGTTACAATCACCGTATTTGCAGAGCCTGACGATGAAAACCGTCCGCCGGTTGCCGTTGAGGACAATTATGTGGGGTATGTTAACACCACTGTTATTGGAGAGTTACTGCCCAACGACTACGATCCTGACGGAGACAATATATCAATCAGCACTACACCTGTCATATCACCAGAGTCCGGAACTTTGACAATCAGCTCAGACGGATCATTTGTATTTGTCCCGGATCAGGATTTCACAGGATTGGTAACATTCAAATATAAGATATGTGACGATGCTTCAACTTCATTATGCGGAGAAGCATTTGCAACTATCGACATAAGAGATAAATACCGTTCCAATACCACTGTTGCTGTTGATGATGCATACTTCACCACAGAAGACACCGAATTTGCGGGAGACGTATCAGAAAATGACTATGATCCCGAAGGAGACGATCAGGTATCCTTTACACTGATAGCTCCGCCTTCACACGGAACAATCGCACTGCAGCCATCAGGCAAGTTCGAGTTTATCCCTCACGGTGGCTTTACAGGAAATGATCAGTTCATTTATGAAGTTTGCGATGACGGCGATCCTGAGGCATGCGACAAAGCCACAGCCTATATTGTAATCGAAAAAGTTCCGACTGACACGATACCGGGCGATGATGGCGAACAGGAACCATGTGAACTGTTTATACCTGACGGATTTTCACCAAACGATGACGGCATAAACGACTACTTCAAGATCGTTTGTATGGAAGATTATCCAAATGCCAGCATTGAGATTTACAACCGTTGGGGTAATAAAGTATATGAAAAAGAAAACTACGGAAACACTGATCGTTGGGGATCAACAGATGCATGGTGGGATGGAAGGTCCACAAACAAGCTGACTGTGGGCAAAGAAAAACTACCGGCTGCCACATACTTCTATATCTTGTATCTAAACGATGGAAGCGATCCGATAACCGGTTTTGTTTTCCTTAACAGGTAATAATATGTTTAATCTGAAAAAAATGAATAAAATGAAATTCAAATTAAATATCGCAAAAGGGTTAGGGATTCTGCTCCTGGTAATCGTAGCCAATGCTTCCTTTGCACAACAGGATCCTATGTACACTCAGTACATCTTCAATACTCAAACCATTAACCCTGCTTATGCAGGAACATGGGAATCATTAGGTTTCATGGCGCTGACCCGTCAACAATGGACGGGTTGGGACGGCGCCCCGCAAACCTACACCTTCTCTTTGCAGTCACCAATGAAAAATGAGAAAGTTGCATTGGGGCTGAATGTTATAAGCGACAAAGTTGGAAGAGAAAAAAGGTTTGGAATGTTTGCCGACTACTCCTATATGGTGAGATTCACCGAAGTTACAAAACTAAGGATGGGAGTTAAAGGAGGATTTACGAACTACTCCAACAACCTGCAGGCATATGATCTATACCCGGGGGTCAACGACCCCCTCTTCCAGGGTGAGGTCGATAAAAAGTTAAGGCCGAACTTCGGCGTGGGACTGTTTCTGTACAATCCCAAATACTATGTCGGAATTTCGGTTCCCAAGCTACTGCAGAACGACTTTGAATCAAACTATAACAACTACTCGGTGCAGGCCGAAATGAGGCACTACTTCCTTGAAGCAGGCTTGGTATTTGATCTGAGTGAAAACCTCAAGTTCAAGCCGACCGTTCTGACAAAAGCTGTCATGAACTCTCCGGTAGAGTTTGATCTGACCGCCAACTTTCTGTTAAAAGAGAGGCTATGGTTAGGAGCTACCTACAGAACGCAGGATGCCGTGGGACTTATAGCCCAATGGATTTTCAATAACAAACTGCGCATAGGGTACTCATACGACTATTCTACAACAAAGTTACAGAATCACCATAATGGCACTCATGAGATCATGGTCTCATATGAGCTGAGGACACTCAAAGAGTTAGTGACCTCGCCAAGGTACTTCTAAAAAACTTATACGGTATAACGGGCGCAGGGAGTAAAAACTCTCTGCGCCTTTTTTTATAAGCAATTCCCCCATATAAAATCAGCAATTACTCCCTCCTGTTTCAGCAATTAATATAATACCCTTCAAACCTGATTCTCTACTTTTATAGCTGATTTACAATCTTTAAACAGAGCTAAAATGAAGTGGACGAATTTGGTGGCCCGCAGGGCTAAAGAAGTTTGTATGCCCTTCGGACACAAAAAAAGCAAAAACCCGGGCACAGGGTTTATTATCGGTGCCATCAGGAGGAGGCCCCTCAAATTATCAATCCTGCTCTTTTTTATCTTTCAGCTAAGTTCAGCTACCGCCCAGGATGCATGGAACCAGGAGTGGCTCAAGCAGGATAAGGCAGCACACCTCACTGCATCTGCATTTATCTCGGCGGCAAGTATTGAGCTGGCAAAAGACTTTAACGTCAGCAAACATGAAGCAGAAATTATAGGCATTGCAACAGCATTGGGCGTAGGCATGTCGAAAGAGTTCCTGTATGATTCCAGGCCGTCACCCTACGATATGGGTGCCAACATCATTGGCTGCGTGGCAGGGATCTATCTTAACAGGTGGCTGCAAAAAAAGACCAGCAGGTGGGTAGAACGTAAAAATTTAAATAACGAAGAACCGCAGCTTGCAGAAAATAGCAAGAAAGCCCAAAGACAAAAGCGAAAATCTTTAAAGGAGAAAAGAGAGAACCTGGCTGATGTTGCATCTCAGGCAACAGACGAGTAAAAATCCGGTATCAGTAAGTCAGACCGGGAGAATTTTGGTTCGGGGCCGGAAAGGTAGTTATAACTCCGGCCCTAACTCTTTTTGAAGGGCAGCTGCTATCTTTTCTGCAGCTTTCCCATCACCGTAAGGCTTTTCACAAAAATCCCTCTTAATACTTTTCAGCTCACCGGCTTTTTGTAAGATCAGCTCCTCATCTGCTCCCGTAAGGTAGTTATATCCAAGGTCAACAAGCTCACTCCATTCAGTCTCCTTACGTACAGTAAGGCACATCTTTTTATGAAAAAAAGCCTCCTTCTGCACTCCCCCGCTATCGGTAATCACAAATTCACAATAGTTTAAAAACCCGGTCATATCAAAATAGCCAACCGGCTCAACCGGCTCAAAAAGAAGAGAAATTTTCTCCTCGTCAAGTCTTTTTTTAGTCGCCGGATGAAGAGGCAGTACAATCCTGTACTCTTCCGAAAGCCTGTTCAAAGCATTCACGACAGCCCTGAGCCGTGCAGGATTGTCAATATTTTCTCTTCGATGCAAAGTAGCAAGAATAAAAGGACGCCCATCCTCAATTATCTTTCGTGCAGGCCGGGAATATCCGGCAGCAGCATCACCAAAAAGCAAAGCTGCATCATACATAACATCACCGGTATTTTCAATCAACACATTAAACCTGTCAAAACCCTCATCACTGAGATTTTGAACAGCCCTTTCAGTCGGACAAAAAAGAAAAGCGGAAATCCTGTCGGTCAGAATACGGTTGATCTCCTCAGGCATCCGCATATTAAAACTTCTCAGCCCCGCCTCAACATGAGCTACCGGTATTGAAAGCTTGGCAGCAGCCAGAGCTCCCGCCAGAGTAGAATCAGTGTCACCAAAAACCACCACCCCCGAAGGCTTTTCTTCAAGCAAAATACTCTCTGTCCCCTCCATCATGCGCCCGGTCATTGCACCATGGCTTAATGAATTAACTCCCAAGTTATATTTTGGCTCGGGTATCTCCATCTGCCTGAAAAAAAGATCAGCCATATTATCGTCAAAATGCTGACCCGTATGAACAATTATCTCGTTGATGCCATATTTTTTAAACTGCCGGCTCAGCACCGCAGCCTTAATAAACTGAGGCCTTGCTCCAAC
>CAZLZJ010000054.1:0-10205 GCA_964563975.1 uncultured Prolixibacteraceae bacterium | reverse complement strand
TTTTAAACTGCCGGCTCAGCACCGCAGCCTTAATAAACTGAGGCCTTGCTCCAACAATAGTGATAATTTTCATTGTCAGGAAGCTTTAGCCTTGCCGGCAGCAACTCTTTTCCTATTCCCGTAGCCGTAACCTTTACCGTATCCGTAACCATAACCGTAGCCATAACCATATCCGTAGCCGTAACCTAAATATTTACCCTTTTTAATCTTAACGGCATTCACAACAATACCCACATTTTTAAGTTTAAAAGCCTTAATCTCTTCCATAGAGTGTTTAAGCCAGCTTCGGTTGGTGAAGTTATCCCTGATAACAAAAATAATAGAGTCTATCTTATCGGTAACCTGAAACAGATCATTAACATGCCCCACCGGAGCAGAGTCAATAATTATCACTTCAAACCTCTTCTTCAGCTCCTCCATCATGGCAATCAGCTTCGGGTCCATCAGCATTTCACCCGGATTGGGAGGCAGGGGGCCTGACGGTATAATACTGATATTAGGATGTTTCAAAGGAACAATAACCTCATCAAGCTCGTGATCTCCAAGAATATAACTAACAACTCCCCTATTTGAATCGATCCCGAAATTATCATTGATCTTTGAATTTCTAAGGTCAAAATCAAGGATAACAGTTTTTTTCTTTGTAAGAGCAAATGAGGAAGCTATATTAATTGCAGTATATGTTTTCCCTTCTCCCGGGGCAGTAGAGGTAACGGCAATAACAGGATTTTCCTTCCCCTTCACCATCAGTTTCAGTTTACCCCTCATACTGCGGTAAGGCTCGCTGGCAACCGTATTCGGATTGTCTAACACAGGCGTGGGAGAATTATTTGACTGCTTGTTAAAAAAGACAAGGCTCAGCAGCGGCAGTCGTGTAATACTTTCAACATCCTCCTTCGACACCACCTTACTGTTCATAAGAACAATCAGCAGGATTAAAACTGCAGGCAGGGCAAGCCCGCCCATAGCCCCATAAGAGTAGATCTTATCCTTTTTCGGGGCAATCAACCCCTGCGACTCAGCCAACTCCACAATCTGGCTTTCCGGCTGATTAGATGCTTTAGCTATCTGTGCCTCCGACAATTTTTCAAGCAGGAAAGTATATGTTTCATTATTCAGGTTATACTTCCTTTCAATATTCACAAAGTTTTGCTCAGTGGCAGGCAACCGCCTGACCTGGCTTTCGATCATTCCCGATCTCTGCAGCAAATCGGCCAAAGCCAGCTCATTCTGATCTAAAATATTACTGATATTCTCAAGCATGGCAGCCTTGACATTAGCCATCTGCGTATTGATCTGTGCCAATCGCGGCGCCACTCTCACATTAGCCATTTTTGATTTTTCTACAGCCAGCTCATTATATTGCGCCATAAGCCCTGTCAGCAACGGATCGTTAATACCCACCGAAGCGGGAGCCATCAGGTCTTCAATATTTTGATTTTTCTGAATATATTGCTGCAGATAGTTATAATATTTCTGCTGAGTCTCCAAATGCATCTTCTGCTGGTCGAGGGCTGAAATCTGCTCAAGCATCTTGCCCGACTGGGCAGAAATATCCAATATCCTGTTGCGAGCCTGGAAAGAGAGCAGCTCCTGTTCGGCATTGCTCAGTGAATCGCTCACCCCTTGCAGGAGCACATCAATAAACTCTATGGTCTTATCGGCATACCGGTTTTTTCTTTCCACATTATCAAGCTGATAGACCTCAGTAAGCCTGTTTAAAAAGTCAACACCTTTTTGCTGGTTATAATCTTTCAGCTTAAGATCCACTATAGAGCTTTCCCAGTCGAGCAGCTCAATTGTAAGCCTGCTGCGATAGCCGTTCACCATATCCTGAATTGTATTAAACCTGAAGGAGTAGTGGCTTTTTTCAGCCGGCATATAGTCATCATCAAGAAAAACAATAAAACTAAAATAGCCCGGCAAAGATATTTTAACACCCGATTCACTGTTTTCACTGATATTAACCTCCGGATAAAAATCCACAAATTTTTCAAGCTCATAGTTATAGGCACTAACATTTTTCCCCTCGGCTGTCAATTCCATTTTCCGGTCAGGATATACAAAAAGCCGGAAGCTGATATTTATCAGCTGCGGATGTTCTCTGTCCCACAATACCGTAAAAGGAGCATCGGTATAAATTTCGCTTGACAAAAATTTCTCTTCCGCAAAATAGCTCACCTCCATATTAAGGTCATTAATGGCACGGGTAATCAATGGTTTGGATTTCAAAATCACCATCTGGTTATATACCCCATGGTGCCCCGATCCGAAACCTTCAAAGATATGCCCTGATATACCCCTGTTTTGCGAAAGAAATGCATTAGAGCTCTCCTCTCTTATCAGCATACTGCTTTTCACTGCATAAACCGGTGTTGTATAGCGGTTATACAACCAGGCTGTTCCTAACCCCAGCAACAAACAAATTATAAACCAGTACCAGTTTGCAATAAGCCTTCCCGTAAACTTTTTATAATTAAAAACAGGCAAGTCATCCTCAAAAACACGAGTTACAACCTGTTCATTTACAGAATCTTCCATTATTTAAATAAATTTATCAGCAACAAAGCCGTTGTAATTAAAGATGCTCCAAAAGTAACCTGGCTCAGCCAGGGCATTGTTTTCACACTATACACCCTGTATTTATTAGGTTCAACATAGATCACATCATTAGGCTGAATATAAAAGTACTCCGAAGTCAGCAATTCCGGATCTGTCAGATCTATCTCCTTCACCCTTTTCCCTTCGGGAGTTTCGCGTATCAGCTTTAAATTTTTCCGGTTTCCAAAATCATTAACATCACCGGCAGAGCCCAATGCTTCAAAAATAGTAAACTGGTTTTTAATCATCGGCTGCAATCCCGGATTTTTAACATCCCCAAGAATTGTAAAGGTACGATTAACCAGCTTAACCTGAACAGATGTACCTATAATATACTCATCGACCCTCTCCTGCACCATATCCCTAACATCAAGAATCGTTTTCCCTGCTACCTGAAGCTCTCCAAGCTGCGGGTAGCTTATATTTCCATTCTCATCGACAAGATAGAGAATAAACTCAGCGTTGGAGCTGCCTCCAAAACCCGAATAACTGGTATTCAAAAAATCGGTTTGCAGCTTATCTTCACCAATAACATTTATAAAAAGGTGATCATTGGGCCTGATCTTGTAGGAATCAGGCAACGGCACATTAGGATAGTACCTGTCTGTTTCAACATTATGAATATAAGTAAGTTCCTTTAATGAGCGGGAACATGAAAAAAACAAAAATGCCAATAACAGGTATCCCAAAATCTTCTTAGCGTCCTTCATTCCGGTAAAATTAATCATCATTAAACAGCTTATAAAAATAAGTACAATAATACAAAAAAAAAATCTTTACAATAATACAAAAATACTGACATTAATACTTTTAGGAGGTTTATCGGCTTTTGGCCAAAAGAGACTCTTTTTCTGTTAAAAAACCCCGTATTCTTTCACTCTTAAATAAATTATTATAAATTTGTTTATAAAATTTATATTAAAATATGAAGACATCAGCCATTCTCGTATTAAGCCTGATGTTGCTATTTTCAGCACCATCTGTATCAACAGCTCAAAATGAAAGAGGACAGCAGGAACTTCAAACCTGCATTGATTTTGGGATAGGCTATATTCCCGACAGCGAATACAAAGTGGTTACAGTCAGCTCTGCTGTCAACAATCTGTATCTAAAAAGGATGGGCGCCTTTATAATGGGAGAGTTAAACTTTAAAACACCGGCAGTCATTATCGGCCCGACGGTCTCCATCAATCACTTTTCCTATGTTTTTGCAGGAATGGATTTTTTTACATCGCGCGGACTTGCTTCAATAGGCTTTAAAGATGCACGCAAAGACTTTGGATTGGGATTTTACATTAAGCAGCTGGCAACCGTAAAAATCGCCTACAGCTTTAATGCCGGGCCACGTGCAGAAATAGGCTTAAGGTTTCCGTTAGGACAATAACCGCACCGGGTTATTTACGTTTTTTAAAAAAGGGAAGATACTTATGAGGGTCATATTTATCATTGAAATATGGATTTTTTTTCCTCCTGAATAATTTGCTGATATCAGAATGGCTTGTCACCGCCACCACAAGCCTCCCGTAAGTGATCTTTTCCCCTTCAAACAGCGGCCCGAAGCCCCTCCCCGGAGAAGGCAGTGCTTGCAGATAACTAACAGGTATTCTGTTTATTTCGGCACCTATATCAAAAGAGAGCATAGGTGCAGCCTCCCAGGTAATACCTCCGCCAATACCTGTATAAAACTCTTTCAGCAAAGGCTTGCTGACTTTTTCAATATGGTGGTGTGAAGGATAATCAATCTTTGCTTTAACTCCGGAAATTCCCGGTTTCACCTCAAGGTACGGATGAATTGTCCATTCTGAAAAAGGGTGAAACCTGAAAATAAGATTAAAAGTCCGAATACGTGTCAAATATTTTTCAGGCCAGACCCAATAACCCAAAGGGCCTTTGGCAGGCAGGCACTCACCCTCCAATCTTAAATCCGACATACCAATACCTACGGTCGTCAGGAACCTGCTCAAAGGTTTTGCCACCGAAAAGGCAATACCATCATTTTTATTCAGGCTGTATAAATTATAAATATCTTCACTGACTGATCTTCCCAAAATATTAATTTCAGTGATATAAGCAACCGATACATTCCACTCTGCCCAATTAACAGCCGGTTCACCGGAAGGCTGGCAAGAAGCATCATAGCCTGCTGCCGCAATAAGCAGCACTATCACTGTAATATGTATATAATTCATAATTGCCCGGCAATTAATTTGCAAATATAAATAAAAATCTATGCCATCATTTCTGATAACTATGCAAACACTGTTGATACACTAAAACCATGACTAACTTTTTTAAGTATTAAACATACTATTGTATTATTTTGTATATTTGTTTTGCATAAATTAATTCATTAAAAAATGAAAGGTGTAACTTTTGAAAAAGATGCGAGCGGTAAAAAGCGTTTTGTCCGTTTTGATTTAAAGCAACACGGCGAACGTCTTCGTCCGATATTGGAAAACTTAAAAAAGATACAGCCACCTGACGGTTGGGACGAAGCTTTAACTTCAGAAGAGTTTTTAACCGAAGCAAAGAAAATGATACGTCGTAAATTTGAAGAAAGAAATAAAATTTGAAAAAACCGCACTGTCTTTTTTACCAATAATCATATTGCGGGAAAATATTTTGAATGATCATATTTTTAAGCAATATTACATCTCAATTATCTAACCTTCTGATTTTAATGTTTTTAAACCATGCCTCTTCAGCATGATCCTGTAAGACAATATGTCCCTTCTTTTTGTCGGCAAAACCGGGAATATCGTGAAACTTGCTTTTTTGAATTAATGATTCAAATGAGCTGCTCTCTATGTTGTACTCCAGAACCTTTTTCCCATTAAGCCAATGTTCCACATAGTTCCCTTTAAACAAAATACGGCTGGTATTATATTCCCCCACAGATTTTAACAGTTTATCCTTGGCAGGAGGCACAAGGTCATATAAGGCTCCTGTACTGTTGTGCATTGATCTTTCTGATAAACCGGAATCATCGATCATCTGGTATTCAAATCCCAAAGCACACCCTTCAGGTGGATATTTAATTGAAAGTTCTTCAGAAACATTGTATTTGATTCCGCTGTTACCGCCGGGTCCTATTTTCCAATCCCAAACTAATTCAAAATTATCGAAAGTTTCAACCGTTATTAAATCGGCACCTAAAATTGGCTGCCCATCGGCCTGGCGTGGCCAATTGGTTTTGGGCAAAATTTTAATCGTTCCCTCCTCCACTATCCATCCGCCCGGAGCTTCATTGAGGCCGAATCCTCTCCATCCGTTCAATGATTTACCATCAAACAGTAATTCCCAGCCATCTTTTCTTTCTGCTGCTGTCAGTTCATTATCCTTTTCCTGTTGAGTACAGGCAGAAGTGCAAATAAACAAGCATAAGACAAACAGGAACAGAACAATAGATATTTGTTTTATTTTCATCTCTAAAAAATTATAAACAAAAATAAGAATTAATTTCAAAAGAGGATATCCTGCAAACCGGATAATCATTTTGCAGTCTGTTTAATCTATAATTTAGTTCTTTAAAATTTTTATATTTGCATCTATGTGATCTATTTATGCTCGTCGGTACCTTGCCGGTATGTAACTGACGGGGCGGAGCATTAAAAAAAGGTAACTGTTTGCCTATAACATTATATAATATAAGCCTGATAATTAATGATTTAACAAACCACTGGGATAATAAATTTTATTTTCCGGCCATACAATTAAAATCAAAAAAACAATTATAAACTATGGAAACAGATCCGGGGAACTGGACAACAGTCATCAAACCCCGCAATAAACTTCTCCGGGTAGATTTCCGGGAGATATGGCAATACCGCGATCTGTACACACTTTTTGTAAAGCGCGATATTATCACCCAGTACAAGCAGACCATCCTGGGTCCCGCCTGGTTTTTCATTCAGCCTGCCCTCACCACTATTATGTATATGATTGTTTTTGGCGGCATTGCAAAGATATCAACCGACGGGCTGCCCCAGCCAATGTTTTATCTTGCAGGAATAGTCTGCTGGCAATACTTTGCCGACTGCCTGAACAAAACCTCATCAACCTTCACAGCCAATGCTGCAATATTTGGCAAAGTTTACTTTCCCAGACTGATAGTCCCCTTAGCCACCGTATCCTCCAATCTGGTGCGTATGGGGATTCAGTTTTTACTCTTCATGGCAGTATATCTCTATTTCATCCTTGCAGGAGTCAGGGTTGCCCCCAATATCTATATCCTTTTGGTACCCCTGCTCATTATCATGCTTGCCGGCTTAGCCTTAGGCTTCGGCATCATAATCTCGTCGATGACAACCAAATACCGCGACCTGACCATCCTCTTCTCCTTCATCGTGCAATTGTGGATGTACGCCACACCCGTAATCTATCCCTTAAGCACCATGAAACCCGGGCGGCAGTGGATCATGGGCATCAACCCGGTAACTTCAATAGTGGAAGCATTCAAATACGGCACTATGGGTGTAGGCACCTTCAGCTGGGGGATGCTGGGTTACAGCTTTGCATTTATGACAGTACTGTTGGGAGCAGGGATAATAATTTTCAACAAAGTGCAGAGAAGTTTTATGGATACGGTATAACTGCTGTTTAATCAAAAAATTCATTCAAAAAATATGCATCGATCATCTAAAATATATATAGCAGGGCACACAGGGCTTGTTGGTTCAGCTATATGGAATTGTCTCCGGAAAAAGGGGTATTCAAACCTGATTGGCAGAACACACCGGGAGCTGGACCTGACAAACCAGCAACAGGTAACTGAATTTTTCTCATCACAAAAACCTGAATATATTATATTGGCAGCCGCAAAAGTGGGTGGCATCGTTGCAAATAACACCTTTCGCGGCCAATTCATCTACGAAAACCTGCAAATTCAAAATAATGTAATACACCAGGCTTATATACATAAAGCTAAAAAGTTGCTTTTTTTGGGAAGCACATGCATCTATCCGCGAAATGCCCCCCAGCCCATTAAAGAGGAGTACTTACTTACAGGGCCTTTAGAGTACACCAACGAACCGTATGCCATAGCTAAAATTGCCGGACTCAAAATGTGCGAAAGTTACAACCTGCAATACGGCACAAATTTTTTATCGGTCATGCCAACCAATCTTTATGGCCCAAACGATAATTTTGATTTAAAAACTTCGCATGTCTTACCTGCGCTTGTTCGAAAAATTCATCTTGCCAAATGCTTGGAAAACAATAACTGGGAAGCAATTAAATCCGACCTCGCCAAACGCCCCGTCGATGGAACAAACGGCAATTCTTCCCGGGAACAAATCATACATACACTTAACATGCACGGCATTGTTTATTCCGGCAATTCATGCTCAATAAAAATTTGGGGCACAGGCGCACCTCTTCGGGAATTTTTATGGAGTGAAGAGATGGCGGAAGCATCTGTTTTCCTGATGGAAAATATCGACTTTTCAGATTTGTTAAAGATGAATAAAGGCACAACCCCGGGTAAAGCATTTCATATTAACATTGGTACCGGCAGTGAAATTTCCATTAAAGCATTGGCTGAGCTAATAAAAGAGAAGATAGAATTTAAAGGCGACCTTCATTTTGATTCAACAAAACCTGACGGCTCTCCCCGGAAGCTTACAGATGTTTCAATATTACATAAGTTGGGATGGAAACACAAAATTACCGTTGAAGATGGAATACCCAAACTTTATCAATGGTATCTTTCCAACCCTGATAAATAAAAAATATAAACAAAATGCAAAAGAAAATAGCATTAATTACCGGAGTTACAGGCCAGGATGGGGCATATCTCAGTGAGCTGCTTCTCAGCAAAGGCTATATTGTTCACGGCATTAAGCGCAGAGCCTCATTGTTCAACACCGACCGGATAGACCACATTTACCAGGATCCGCATATGGAAAACCGGAGTTTCATACTTCATTACGGAGATCTTACCGACTCGATGAACATTACCCGCATCATTCAGGAAGTGCAGCCTGATGAAATATACAATTTAGGAGCCATGAGCCATGTCAGGGTAAGTTTTGAAACACCGGAATACACAGCCAATGCCGATGGTATTGGCACCCTTCGCATTCTTGAAGCTATAAGGCTGCTGGGCCTCATAAATAAAACCCGGTTCTACCAGGCATCCACATCTGAGCTATATGGATTGGTTCAAGAGATCCCTCAAACAGAAAAAACTCCGTTCTATCCCCGTTCTCCCTACGGAGTGGCTAAGCTATACTCCTACTGGATCACTGTAAACTATCGTGAAGCTTACGGACTGCATGCAAGCAACGGCATCTTATTCAATCATGAAAGCCCCGTGCGCGGCGAAACTTTTGTAACCCGCAAAGTAACAAGGGCATTGAGCCGGATCGCTTTAGGATTACAGGAAAAATTATTTATAGGAAATCTCTCCGGACAACGTGACTGGGGGCATGCCAAAGATTTTGTCCGGGCAATGTATCTCATGTTGCAGCAAGATGAACCGGACGACTATGTCATTGCAACCGGCATAACAACAACCATACGTGAATTTATCAGGTTGGCAGCTGCCGAAATCGGGCTCGAACTCACATTTCGGGGCAAAGGAACAGATGAAAAAGGATTTATAACTGAAATCGACGAGAAAAAATTTGCAGAAAAGGCAGGTGAAAAATATCTCTACCGGCAAATAGAAAATATAAAAAACAAAAAAGCAATTATTGAAGTAGACAGCCGCTATTTTCGCCCCACTGAAGTTGACCTGCTGCTTGGCGATCCTTCAAAAGCAAAATCACGTCTTGACTGGAGGCCGGAATACACCCTGCCTGCCATGATAGAAGAGATGATGGATAGCGACATAAAGCTGATGCAAAAAGAAAAATTACTAAGCGAAGGCGGATATAAAACATTAAATTTTTATGAATGAGCACTGCAATAAAATTTGAAAATATCTCCAAGCAGTACCGCCTCGGTTTAGTCTCCACCCGCACTCTCTCGCACGATCTCAACCGGTGGTGGCAGATGAACATCAGGGGCAAAGAAGATCCCTATCTGAAAATTGGCGAAACCAACGACAGATCGGTAAGAGGCAGCAGCGAATATATCTGGGCATTGAAAGACATCAGCCTTGAAGTAAAAGAGGGCGAAGTACTTGGCATTATCGGCAAAAACGGAGCAGGCAAAAGCACACTGTTAAAAATCCTCAGCAAAGTAACAGCACCAACAACCGGAATTATCAAAGCCAAGGGCCGCATTGCCAGCCTGTTGGAGGTAGGCACAGGCTTTCACCCCGAAATGACCGGCAGGGAAAATATCTATATGAACGGCGCCATCATGGGCATGACCAAGGCAGAGATACGCCGTAAGATGGATGAGATAGTAGACTTTGCCGGAGTGGAACGGTATATTGACACCCCGGTAAAACGATACAGCAGCGGCATGACCGTCAGGTTAGGCTTTGCCGTAGCCGCCCACCTTGAACCCGAAATACTTGTAGTAGACGAAGTATTAGCTGTCGGCGACGCCGAATTCCAAAAAAAAGCCGTCGGCAAAATGCAGGACATCTCCAAAGGCGAAGGAAGGACAGTGCTGTTTGTGAGTCATAATATGGCGAGCTTGCTAAACCTTTG
>CAZLZJ010000053.1:8711-16155 GCA_964563975.1 uncultured Prolixibacteraceae bacterium | reverse complement strand
TTTTTTAAACTTCCAAAGCTATAAGCTTTGCATCAACACCTTTAACCAAATTTAGTTTTCTGGTTATTTCTTCATGTTCAGCAACTTCACCTGTTAATTCCAAAAAGATCAGGCCGCTGTCGGAGCAGTTTTCCAATACACCGTCGTGAATACCTAATCTGGTTTTAATAAAACATCCCCAGCCTGTTAATATCTTCTGAACCATTTCTGCCGTATCCTGGCGGTGTCTTACAAGAATTAATAATACGGTACGTTTCATAATTTCATTTTTTTATCAATTTATAATATTATTCCAACTATTTCAAAATAAACAACACTCATATCGCAACTATAACTTTAGGAATTGTGGTACATTCCAACTTTTTACTATTTTTGCTTTAAAAATTGTCCTGTGGTGTAATTGGCAACACGTCTGACTCTGGATCAGAAGAGTCCAGGTTCGATCCCTGGCAGGACAACGTTATTATCAAAGAGTTACATTAATGATTAGATGAAACTCTTTTTTTTATTTGCCTGTAAATTTAATTATTAAAAAAACTTGAGAAACAATATGTGAAAATATTTTTGTATGAATTAAAATTTTTCCATAACTTTTCATAAAAATTTTGACCGGTTAATAATTTGACCGGTTATATTATTTTTTAATGTGCCGGTCGATATATAAGAAAATTTAACCAACTATGCAGATCAATGATTTGACCTTGAAAAAATTATGCCGGTTATATCAATATGATATTTCAAATGAATCAATTATAATCTTTGCTTTCAGGGGAAGTTATCCTTTGCAATGTACAGGATCCGGCCCGGATCAGGCAGGAAATCCTGAAGCAGTAAAAACTATTTTTAAAAAGAGTGTAGACTACAGGGAACCGGCTTGCTCTATTGGTATTTGGAATACCGGAACGGGAGAAATTGCAATATTCCCGGGTAGCACTGTCCCTTCATTAACCTATCTTCACCGGAACCCTGATTCAGCAACTCATTTCAATATACTTTGCCCGGGTAAATATGAACTGAAAAAAGGAATTCATCCCAGAAATGTAACCGGTTATCAAAGTCATGAAGCCCTTGTAATGCCCGGGAAAGGCTGGGTAATAAAACCGGAATTAATAAAAAAGCCAAAGAAAAGTGCTTTTAATTTTAACCGGGTTAGTTATGCTGTAATATTTCCCGGCGACAATCTTCACGCATCACATTCGGAACCGCTTCTTCAGGAAAAAGATAAAATATGCCCCACCCCTGTAATGAATAAAAACTTCAGCAGCTCAGGTTGTCTGACTATTGTTGGTCAACCTAATGAATATGTTAAACACAATTACCCGTTTTTCTGGAATTATTGGGAACAGTTCATGCTATTAATAAGGTATTACTCATCTGCAGAACATTATGTATTACTTCTGTTTTCTTTTTCAGATCTTGTTAACATCGATCAATCAGACAGTAATGTTATATTAAGATATGGTTCGAAAGGATTATATGTAGCTGATCTGCAAGAAAGACTATCGAAAATATCAGATAGTATAAGTAATCTCCGTTATTATAAAGGAAAAATCGACGGACTCATGAAAGCAGACACGGTAATAGCGTGGCTGAAGTTCATGAAGGACTATTCACCTGACAATATTAAAGGTGAAGTTAACTATAATGAATTTATGGCACTGACAAAGCATTTTATTTTCACATTTAAACGTTACAGACATGTTATCAATTGACCATCAAAAAATTATTAAAGGAATAACTCTATTCAGGGATTACCAGGATAACTCACAGTACTATTATTTACCTCAGGATAAAGTCAGGATCGCAAACGATGGAAAAGGAATTCAGTTTGTTGCTTATATTGATGGAGAGGTGGTAGAAGGCACTGATCCTCAGTTTACCGACAACATGAACAGAACAGGTGGGTTTCTCACACTGGAAGTGGAGCTGGGGCCGTCAGAATCAGAACTTGCTCAAATAAGAGAAGAGCTGGAATCTGAGATCGGAGGTAATGTAAAACTCGCACAGGTCCCATTCAAAAATGGAAATGTCAAACTGATAATGTTTGGCAGTACCGGGGGAGAACAGGAAAGTGCTGTTGATTTCAGTGTCGCAGGATCGGCTAAGCCTTCATTATTTGGCAAACAAACTGCTGTATTTTCGCTTAGGCTGGGAGGGAAAGAAGCGCAAATAATGTGGAACCTGCTCAAAAAAAGTACTCAAACACAGGTAGCAGTAGTATATGACCTGGAATTTTTGGGTCTCATGCCTGCCTACCATCTTGAAATAACAGTTGACTTTAAAGCTACCGAAGAGTATTGGCAACATCATATTGATGCGGACTTGAGCCTTGAAAAAGGATCTTTAAAAATAGTATCCAACAACGATATTGATTTAATCATGCGGGATCTTGTAAATCAGGGCGCAATAACTGTTAATGAAATTGACTTTACGGGAACGGGCGAGGGAAATCCCATTGGTGCCGATGACCCCGGCGCAATGAAGCTGGTTAAAGAGTTACTCTCTCCCACGCTTTTCAATGCAACGGCCATTCCAAGAGAAGATTATAATGTTTTAACCAGTACATTGCCCAATAATGATAAGAATAATGATCAGTCTGACCCGGATAGTGACATACCCTCCCCATCATCTCCTGAAAAGCAAAACGGGGATAACAATAACCCCTCGAAAGGTCCGGATATGCCAATAGATAACGGCGGAGAAAAATCCGGGAGTGGTTCTCCGGAAACCGAGCCTCCCAGAAATCCACCGGAAAAACCCGAGGTGCCTGAAGTATCTAAAGTGCCCGAAACTCCGAAAACACCCGAAACTCCGAAAACACCCGAAACTCCGGAAACACCGAAGACACCGGAAAAGCCCGAGACACCGGAAAAGCCCGAACCCCCTCAAACAACCAAAAAGTCTGAAACACCTGAAAAAATAGGTACCAAAATATCTGTAAATGCAGGTTACTCTTTAAAGCACAGATCAATTTCAGAAAAGATAAAGAGGACTTTTACTTTTAACAAAACAGAAGCCAAGACAATCGACTACCACCCATCGGGAGCTCTATCAACCGAAGGAACGCAGTTTAATCCAAATAATCAGGTGATGCTCGTAAGATTGGGAGAAGGCCCATTCAAAGAGATTGAAATAGAGATAAGGTCGGCACTGAATTTTGAAGAGTATAAAATCAGAGAAGCCATAGTGCATATATCTTACGGATACAGAGACAAAAAAGGAGATAAGTCAAAAAGAAAACATGAGATTAGCGTAATGGTCAATTCAGATAATCCCAGAAAATTTATCAACTTTTTTGTAGATGACTTCGGAACACTGGATTTCGACTACTATGTTGAGTTCATTCATGAACCGGGATCTATAATAGGTACCCATGAAACAAAGATCCGTTCAAGAATATTTGAAAATACTACAGTAAGGGATATTGCAGTTAACATCGATGACCATTCACCTTTAATTCCGGTAGAGATCCAGCCCGGGCATATTATTTTTTCGGATGACGGAGTTCAATCTGCACAGGTCTTTGTAGCTCCCCGTAAAGAGGCAAACGGCCGTACTGTTATTTTCAAAGAGAGTGAAACAACAATGAAAAAATTTCTTATCTACCCTTCTGTTGAGGATAAATATGTATATTACAAAAAAGAACTCTTCTTTTTTAAAGAAGGTTCCATAACTGAAGAGTATGAGAATCTTACTGACATCCAAGTCATTGTTAATCGCCCTGAAACAAGGGTACTGACAATTGCCCCCATATTAGTTAACAATAATAATCTTATCAGCAAAGCAATTGTAAAAGTCAGATATGAAAATGCAGAGGGTGAAGAACTTACAAGATCTATACTGCTAACATCAACAGATCAGGATGTGATGAAAGAGTTCTCAATAATTGTCGAAGAGGAGGACCCTCGGATATGGAATGCAACAACACAGTTTTTGCTTACTAAAGGAGATCTGATAGAGGGCCGTGAAATCGAATATCAAATCGAGCAACCATTTATTAGTCTTGAAAGTTGCGGCCTGAAAGTTTTAAAAGTCTCCCCTATATTGGGGCAAGAGACCTTTAACGGAAATATCGCCGCTATTCAAATACAAATATTCGATACAGATGCCCCTGAAACAGGGCAGCCTTTAGAAACCTTAATATTAAGAAGTTCAAAAATTGAAGATACTGTCGTCCTGAAAGATATTCTTCCTTCCGATCCTTTATCTGCCGTAGTTACCGTTTTCAGAAAAGATGGAACCGAAGAGATTTTAAATATGGTCATACCCGGTTACTCAGAGGAGTTACTATTAAAAATCTTCAATATATGAAAACTGTTATTGTAGAAAATATTCAATAAATATATAAAACTTAAAAGACAGAATTATGCTAATGCTTTTCCCAACTATTAAAGTACCCGGATTAGACGACATAGAGATCTTTCCGGACCATGAGAAACAAGATGTTTTTTATGTATTGAGAGGAAGACCGAGAATTGCCACCGACGAAAATGACAATCCGCAGCTCTCTTTTAACTTTTTCTCCCGCAATGCAGACATAGCTTATGCAAGCAGTTCAAACAAAGAGTTGATTGAATCGCAACTCGGACAGCTTCTGTTCACAACAGATCTGTCTATCAGTAAAGAGGAACATAAAATTATAGTTGATTACCTGACCTCGGTGATTACTGACAGTAAAAATAAATTTACAATCCTTGTCAATAAACTAAGAAAGAGCAGACTTCAAAAATTAACCCTTAGCAGTGCCAATAAACCGGTAATAAAACTGGGAACTCCAAATACCTGGAAAGATGGTACTGCCAAGCTGGAGCTGTTGGAGGGCCTTGGCGAGACATTTAAAAAGCAATCTTCTGCCGAAGTTAAACCATCATTGGTTGGAAGTAATGCAGCTTCATTTTACTCCACTTTCGGAATAGAAGGGGCACAGATTTACTATGATGCACTGACTAAAGGTTATACCGGTGACGAGAAAGAAATAACTCCCTTACAGGCTATTGTCAGATACGATCTGAAAGGATATGCATTTGTGCCAAACATTGAAGTTAAAGTGTCAGGGAGTTCAACCCAGATATATGACTTTATGCAGACGTACAGGGAAGATTATGAAAAGAAAAGAAGGGGAAGTTATACAATTAATGTCACCGGACTATTGTCCAGAAAAATTACCGATTCAAGAAGTGTATATGCCAGTAAAACGGATATTGCAAAGCTGGTCGAAAAGATGATCGACCGCAAGGTAATCAATATCGAAATAACCGATTTTGGAGATGTTGCAGCAAACAGCGATGAAATAAGAGAGATTGAAAACAACCTGAGAAATACATTGATGGACACCATAATGAACACCATCCTTCCTAACTTCTTTGAAACAGCATTTATCGGTGAATCAAAGAAGGAGGACGAAAATGAAGAAGAGAGTGGTAAAACACAACCTTCACCAAGTCCCGATGTTGGGGTCACTGCAGCCGAAAAACAACGTCCCACTGTAGAGACACACTACTATTTCAGAAATGACATAGACAGATCAAAAGTTACTACCCTTAATTTTAATTTTAAGAAAAACGGAACTGTCGAATTCAGAAGATACCCAAACGGAACTCTCCTCACTCAACTGACCGAAGTGCAGAGAAAGCAATTAATAAAACATATAGACGTAAGCAGTCCCGAAGTTCAAATATTAACTGTTCAGGTTGGAGTAAATGCAGATTTTTCAAATGACAATATACATAGTATCATTATTAATATGTATTACAGTGAAAGGGATCATAAGAGCGGAATAGTACGTGAAAACTCCAAATCGTTTTTATATAAAACCGGAGATGAAATAAATACTTTCAGAGTAACAATGGCAAGAAATGAAAAAGGCGAACTGATTGATAAGTATAAAGTGATTGCCAAAATATCGTATATAGGAACTGCAGATTCGCCTCCGCCAATTGAATTAACGGGAATAAGCGATCGCTCTTTGATTATATCTTATGATAAGCTGGGGTTTGTATCTGTTAATTGTATAGCCGGCGATATTGACTGGGCGCTGATCAAAGAGGCGGTTGTCTATCTTGAATATAAAGCAGCTTCCAATGAACCGGATACAAAAAAAGAGATTCGGCTGACGCAGGATAAACCAAACGGAAACTGGCGATGCTTCATGTATGGTAAAAAAGATAAGAGTTATCAGTATAAAGTAAGATATATCCATCACGATGGCCATGAATCTGAAAGTTCACTTAAAACTGACACTAAGGATACGCTGCTGATCGACGATATGCTGACAGGCAGGGCTAAAGCTTCATTTGATGTCATTATAGATACCAATACTGTTAAAACAGCAAAAGTAGAAGTTCAATATAAGGATACTTCTCTTGGACTTAAAGAGGAATTTTCTAAATGGTTCGATCAAACCGATACTTGGGACTGGTCCATGCGACTTCGTGAAGATGCAACAAATAAGTTTAAATACAGATATTTCGCACAATTTCAAGACGATATGATCTACTCTTCCCCATGGATAGAAACTGAAAGCGATGAAAATATTCCACCAATACATCTGAAAAGATATCCTAAAACTCTAATGATAGATGGAGGACTTATCGACTGGAATGAATGGCAGGTAATATATGTGTCAGTAAGTTATTCTGACGAAGAACATAACTATACTGTTCAGAAAAACATCCGGTTGGATAAAGACAACTTTCTTCAGACGTTTGATGTTCTTGCGTTTAGCGCCGAAGCCAAACCTTTTAAATACAGTCTGAGGTATGCGAAGGCAGGCAGTGCCCCAATAACAGTGGATGAAAAAGAGGATAATGCCGGACTGATCATTATTGAACCTCCAATGATTTAATAACATTTAATTTATTAAAATGTCAAATATCTCAAAACTTACATTAAGGTCAAATGTTCTTTCTGTTGCCAGAGCCCGCACCAGAGTCGTCTTAGTGAAAAACGATATGGTGAATGTACTGCAGGAGGCTCCCGTGAAAGATACACCTTATATTATAAATAGTCTGAAATACGGCCGACCTTCATTCAGGCTAAAAAGAAGAGGAGGGTACGGATTCCCTGAATCTGACGCTTTCTGGTTTACTAAAGATGATACTTCAGGAAAGGTGAAGCTGAACTGCATCGTTGAAGTATTCAGAGCAGAAGCTGATGTTCAGCCTATGATGATAAAAAATACATCTTTAATCTTAGAGTATAATTCCGGTGCTGAAAAAGTGGTCAAAACGCTTAAAATTACCCAATCGCCTTCTGTTAACCAAACAAATATTCTTCAGGATATTTATGCTGAACTTGATATAAACGATAAGGAACTTAAGCAGTTGACAGAAGCACTGACAGACCCGGGCAAAGCGCCCGTGCTTAAAATTAAATCGGAACTATGGTGGAAAAAGCCGGAATCAACAGTACCGCAAAAAGATTCCGAAGCAGCAGTAAAACCTGC
>CAZLZJ010000053.1:0-8611 GCA_964563975.1 uncultured Prolixibacteraceae bacterium | reverse complement strand
AAAAGCCGGAATCAACAGTACCGCAAAAAGATTCCGAAGCAGCAGTAAAACCTGCCTCTTCGGCATCCCGCGACAGGTTGAAAATGGTGAGCCGGGCGGCAGCAGCACGCAGCAAGTCTGCCGTAAGCCGGGCGGCAGCAGCGCGTAGCAGATCTGTTGCATCTTTGGTTACGGAAGCAGCAGTTGTGCCGGCTGACGATAAACCACAGAAACTCGATCTTGAACACCTGATTGTACTACATTACGGGAAAGACGATTCCGCAGTTTTTGGAGATATTACTGAACAATATGAGGTTCTGGATTTTAAATGGAAGCATGAATCTATTATCAAGGATGAGATGTATACAATTTATTACCGGCCCACAGCTCGCCCTGACACATTCTATTTTTTGCCTCAGGTTTTCAGAATTAAAGTTAATGAGTATTCGGGTGAACCTAAAATTTCTATCGCAATGATCCCGGGAGAAAATCCCGAACTCATAGAGCAATTCCGGATAATCATCAGTATACAGATTGTTCCTTACTACAATCCCAAAGCTAAAAAAGATCTTTTCCGGACACTTAATAATATTTCAGGTGGAAAGATTAAATATTGCAATTTAAGCTTAGGAGGTTATAACAGCGCCTCTTTCAGTCTCAAGCCTGAATATTCAGGTGAAAATGTCGTATTCAGAGGTAAAATATCTGAAAAAATTCAATCAATTGATCCCGTTAACGGATTCACCCTGTCGGTCGACTGTACACTTGAATCGTTCGACTTCTTCAAACGGGAGTTGATAAACGGATTTATAATTGGAGATATCATTTTTGATCTGATAGAAGAGACAAAAGATGGCGAAAATGTCACTTCAAGTCCGCCCATACCGGTAGAGTTAGACATCAGCAAACTCGGAGGGATAAAAGTTGGCATGGAGATAATAGATAATGACGAAGAGGAAGTTACCTTCCCCAAAGGGGTAAAACTATTTAATGAAAATGAATTTCCAATTACCATAAAAGGCACTGAGTTAATCCTTTTATCAGAGATAGGTAACACCATTTATGATGCAGATTATGATATTGGGAACAGTGCTTCCTGGCCTTTAATACTGCCCGAAAAGAGTAGTGGCAGCCAGGATGTACTTCTCAGGCAATCTGATATAAATAATATTTCAGAAGAGAACCGGTACTGGACAAAATTAATTTGTGAGCCTCATGGTGTAAGTCTTAATACAGACTCACAATCTACTATTGAGCGTATTATTGATTACGCTTCGGGAGATCCTCAGATATGGGAGTTACGCGTAGGCTGCCCGCTATTTGAAAGATGGGACGACCTTGACGACTCTTTACTGCAACCATATAAACTTTTAGATAAAATTGAAGTGGAAATTAAAAGTGAATCAGGAAAAACATTAGGCATTGTACTTGCTAAAAATTCACCTTTCCAGATTATTCAGATGGCCAGATCCATTTCAGACATATTAAAAACTCAACAAATTAACAGCAGGCAGTATCAATACAGAGTGCGATCACACTATATTCTAAGCAAAACTGACTGGACAGAATGGAAAGATCCGGACTCGACAGCAGCTAATTTTTTAGACGTACAACCACAGTTATTAACAAATTAAATAGTACCACAATGATTACGATACCAAGCGTTTTACAACACGATAACGTTGCAGTGTATCCTGATGATGAGGATTGCAATCTTTTTTACTGTCTTAAAACCACACCTGAAATCAGAATGGTTGATGGTCAGCCTGTATTTAGCGGCCTGTTCTGGACCGACAGTGCTGATGGTTCTTCTGAAAGTGTTGCGGGACTGGCAGGGGGGTGGATAAACTTCGATGCCAATCTTAGTATTTCTCCGAAAGTTGAAGAGAAAATAATACAGAAGATAAAAAGCTTAGGAATTCAAAAAATAAGAAGAGATGCAATTGTCAGTAAAGAGCGGGAAAGGCTGGGATTGATAGCAAAAGCAAGAGGTGAGAAACAAATTCCTGAACCGGATGTTGCTAAAGTTGGAGAAATTAAATTCGGCGCAATCAATTTTACTGAAGGAAATGTTACTCTTCTCGAAGAGAAAGACGGTGATTTGATTGCATGGTCGTCAGCAGGTGGCCCGGCAAGCCTTTTAGGAGACAACAATGCTGCATTTGCACTCCGTTTAAGCCCTAAAGGAGCTGCAATATGGTATAAAGCATTAAAAGAGGGAATGAAGTCAATCAGTGTGCGATACGATCTGAAATTCAGACTCCGCCTCCCAAGCCTTGAGATAAGAGCATGGGCAGGATCAACACAAATAAAAGAGATTGACAGGAAAGTTGAACGGGTCTGGCATAGTGTCGACCAAGGTTGCACTGATGCCGATGTTGAGCGGATCAATGTTTCAGAAGTTACCGAAAAACTGATGGAAGAGGGCCTGATGAACATTGAAATTAAAAAAGGATCTACCGAAATTTCCGATGAGCATGTCAGCCAGCTAAGGAATATGGTAATAAAACTTATTGAAGAAAAAGTTCAGGAGGTAATCAAAAGCCGCATAAGAGGTATGACGGAGGAAGAGAGAAAAAATTCAATGCTTCAACTGGTCAGGGAAGAGGTAAACTCTTTCGTTGAACTGCGTTTTACACAGGAAGATGTTGTAGAGTGGCAGATTGCTCCCCAGGGAACAATAATGAACTTTCTTGAAAATGTACCTGAAAAGAAAAAAAGAGAGGTTACCAAACTGGTTGATCTTAGCGAGCATGAGGTTGAAACAATAGAGTTGAATGTAAATGTAGATGCTCCGTGGGATGAAGAGCCTTATGTCAATGCCGTGAAAGTTGATATGAACTATCCGTCTGCCGGCAAGCAGAATTCACTTCTGTTTAAGAAAGGTTCACCTATCGAAATCTGGCGTCTCAGACGCCCGAAAAACGATAACGGAATAGTAAAATATAACACTTCCATTTACTTCAAAGGTATTTCTGAGCCTGTGATGCTGGCCGAAAAAGCCACAAACGGGAACCTGAATATTAATGTGGGTAAAATCGGACTTATTAATATTAATTTTAAGCCGCACCCTAATTTATCTTCTATCGGAGGCAAAAATAAAATAAATGCAATTCAAGTCGATATTTCCTATAAGGAAGAGGATTCCGAGGATTATTTCAGGGATACTTTAGTATTCACTCCTGAAGAGGTCGAAGGAAAAGCATTCAAGAAAATAATTGGGAAAATTATTGATGCCCCGCTGACATATAAAGTTACCTATTTTGCCAAAAGCGGGCGGATGGTCGAAATGAAAAAACAAAAATATTATATCACTGAAAACGATACAGTTAATATTTATACGCCAAATCCTTTTGAAGACACACTGGACCTTGGTGTTGAGTTGCCTCTGATTCCCGATGATTCGGTTATTAAGATAATTGCAGAATTTAAATATGAAGATCAGGATAATGAATTTGAAAGTTCTGACCAGATAATCTTATCAAAAGAGGATGACTGGGAATCGGCATTAGCCAGGCTGGTGTTAATCGACAAAACTCATTCGAAATTCAAATACCGGTATAAAATCATCTCAAAAGATGATATTGCCCAGAGCGGCTGGATAACAGGGCAAGGCGACGCAGAGACAATAATCCTTCCCATACTTAAAATCCATATCAATGTTTCACAACTTGGACTGGGAACTAAATATGAAAACGGACTTTTATCACTTCACTACGAAGAGGGAAACACTAAAAATAGTAAAGAGATTTTCCTGACTGCCGAAAACAGCTCAGAAATGCTTTCATGGTATATACCAAGAACCGGCAACATTGAGGCAGAATATAAATACTCACTTATACTGATAGACAGTACGGGAAAAAGTATTGAGGTATCAGGCACCGGCAAAGGAAAAATACTGTTCTTACAAAAGCCATAATCTTAAAAAAGTATTTTCATGTTAAGTTATAAACCGCCATTTCTTGAAGCAGGCAACCTTGCAATTTTCAGGGATGACTGCAACCCGGAGACATATTACTATATCTGTCTTCAACCTTCACTTTGTTTAGACGAAAACGGAGATCCGGCTTTATCCGCCTATGCAATTCTTCCTGAATCGGGTGTCGGGGTACAAAATGAAAGTATCATTGAAGCTAGCTTAATGATGGATATCGATCTTAAGCCAACAAAGGAAGAGCTGATACTGGCAGAAAATGCAATAAAAGAGAAATTTGGCAAAAAACCTGAAATACTGGCACCCGCACCTTTATACTCAGGAAAAGTTTATCTCATAATGGCTCAGGCAGGTGAAGAACCGGATCCCGAAAAATGGTTTGTAACTTCCGGAGTGAAACCGTCGCTTTTTGGCAATAACAGAGCATCGCTTATTGTAAAAGCATCGGGGAGAGATGCAAAATATTTAATTGCCGCCCTTGATGCCGACTCTGTACCTGCCAGTATCCATTATGAACTGGAATTAATAGGCATTGCCCCTGTTTTCAAAGCATCAATGGTAGCACATTGGGAAAAAATATATCATCATTTCGACAATTTTGAACATCTGAACCTGATCTTTTATCACGATCAGATCAGCAAGGCAATTGATGAACTTACAGAAACAAGTGCCATTGATATCCGGATTGAAGAACTCGATCCGGACATCAAGGCTGAGGCAATGAAGAATTTACTGAATGAGCTGAAATCGGAGGTTATCCAAAAATTATTCAAACCGGCCTCCTCCCCCCTCAGTGCCGCAAAAAACCGTGAGGAGAAAATCGGTAATGCAGCAACCAGAATAGTCTCTGCAATAATTCCCGGCATGTACTATATGCGAAGAACAGTTGATGAAAAACAGCTGGTAACTACCACTATAGATCTTGCACAAAGAAATGCAAAAAAGTATCCCTTCTTTCCTCAAAGCCTCCTTTCTTCACTTATAAACTCTGTCGGCGGAGTAAGTGACAAAATAAAATGGATCAGACTGGATGAGATCCCCTTCATCGATCAACGGGTTGAGATAAGATTGTCGGCCGACACATTTACAAGTTCCAACATAAAATCGGTGGTAGTCGACTGCATTGTTTTCAATGAAACAACAGAAAAAAAAGTAACCCAAAAAAGTGTGGTATTTGATAGTAACAATGCTCTGCAAAATCACCTGAATTTTACAAGACAGAAAAATAACAAGTACCGATACGACTATAAAGTAGCCATGTTTATGGTTACCGGCTCCAACAAACTGCCGGGTAAAATGGAACTGAACTGGAATAGTGTGGAGAATCCCTATATTTATGTCAATCCTGCCGAATATTTTGAAACACATGAAATTGACATAAATCTTGATGACACCTCAATATTTAATCAAACTCACCTTATCCAGGTTGATGTTGATGTTAAAGATGCTGCCGATAGTGAAATGGTACTGCAACGTTCCTACCTGTTTAATCAAATCGATAAAGAGCATAAGGTTCTCTCTGTTGTGGCAAATAAAAGTACTCCTCTGAGATTCGATTTGAAAATCACCTATTTTCTTGCTGAATCCAAAGAGCATATTGCATATTTTGAAAATGCAAAAGGTAATTTCTTTTTTATTCCCAATCCATTTGAAAATAAGTGGTCGGTAGAGCTTATATGCAATGCAGACTGGGAAAAAACAAATAAAATAATTCTTGAAACAAGAGTTTATGATGCCGAACTGGCTGATCCCCTTTTCAACAAATTCACCTTTTACCCTGATTTAAACGAGCAGCAACTGTCAGTTGCCTGCAGTCTTGATACACCTAAGGAAAAGATAGAATACAGAGTGACAAGATTAACAGAAAACAGTGAGATAATACAAGGACCATGGCTAATACATGAAGGACCTATACTTGTTATAACCGACAGACTTAAATCGGAGCGGATCATCAGAGCAACAATTGTCAAATCACCTGATTTTGTTAAAAAAGAGATTAAAAAGGTAAATATCGAATTTAGATATGAAGATTTAAATAACGGAATCAACATTCAAAGTGAAAGATTGCTATTTCAGAACAGGGATGATATTGTGGAGTTCAAACATCCGATGCCGGATTTTAACAAGAAGGATTATATATACAGAGTTCATATCAGGGGCGAGTATGGAGAAACCTTTAAAACAGGCTGGCTAACTGAAAGAAACGAAAGACTGGAATTAATTATTCAGGAAGATATTTGGTAAATATAAAACTATGATAGATTTAGCAAAACCTCTTGGTATTCATAATGATCTGATTTTTTATGGAGACCATGAACTGCCCTACCTGGTATATTACTTCCCGGATGAAGTAAAATTAGCCGGACAGACCGGCAACACCGGAGAAATTCAGGATTTGTATGAGCTTTTTTTTCAGATTTTTCACGAGGGAATAATCAGCGAAGGAGGTGTTGACGATCTGCGCAAAACAGCCGGCTCAATACTTCAGTTAGGTGTTCAATGCAAGGTGAGTGACAAAAGGCTCGAAAAAGCTGTCGAATCATTGAAAAACACACATCTGCTGCCTGAGGATCTGATGGTGGCCACTCCCCCGTGGAAAGACGGATCAGTCAATTTGATTGCACTGGACGCTTCCACTTTAAACAAGGAGACATTTGGAGAAGACTCTTTTGTGAAAAGTATAATTGGAACAAATAAACCTTCACTTATGACATCCGATTTAAAAAGTATTTTCAATGTTCGGTTCGACAGAATGGGCACAGCTTTGATAAATTCTGCATTGGAAGGGGAATCGGGGAGTGTTGCGGGTGTATTATATGATTTGAAATATGCAGCCTTAAGACCTGCTGTTGATCTCAGAATATGGGCAGATCTGGGGAGATGCTACGAGAGTGTTTCTCATGAGCTGGGTGCTCATATTGAATTTCAGTATTATGCAAAATTTTCTATCGGAGCTGAATTTGAATGGCTGACAAAAAAACTGGAAGAAAACGGAGATCTTAAAATTGAACTCCTTTCGCAGGTCGAAGATGCCGAAACGAAAAAACTGATCGATGAGATGGTCAAAGAGTTCAAAGAGAGTATCCTTAAAGAGCTTTTCCGGCCATATGTCAATCCGTCGACATCGACACCTGATATTACAAATATATCTGGAATGGCTCCTGAAATTGGTGTATCGTATATCTTCAAAAAAGAGAATATAGATCATGGGAAAATTATTGAAGTTGACTACAGAGAAAGATCCACGTCAGTAAGAACGCATAATCCGCAGTCGCATCTGTGGCTTTTTGGCAGGCAAATAGCAGCAAATAGAGACAGATATATCAAAAAAGTAATATTTAGTGATATATGGAGAGAACAACAATTGCAAATACATTTAATAAATGATTTTGATGCAGAAAATAATGATCTCCTAAGTGCTGAAGTCGTTATCTGGAGAAAAAGATCGGGCACGGCAGATAATGTGCCCCCGGGAAGATTTGCCATTCCTGATGGGGTTGAAATATTAAAAAATATCACATTTCATAAGGAGTCCAAGAGCTCTTTGAAATTTTCCTGGCTTTATGATTCAGGCGAGGAGATCGGTTATTATTATCAGATCAGATTCCTCTACAGCAGTAAAATAAAAAATATCAGCAGTCCTAAAGAGATAGTCACCGAACCCTTTGCAAGCAGCAATCAGGATCTAATTATCTTTCCTGAAACATATACCTTTTTCAAACAAATTGAGATTCGCCGGGGAAACATAAGCTTCGAAGAGTTTTCAGGTGTTGATGTGGTGCTTCATTTAAAAAACCGGGACGGAGAAGTGATTGATATAGAAATAGTGACTATTAATGAAGAGAATACGGAAGAGATATGGACTATCCGGGGTCCCGATAAAAATTATCTTTTTATTGAAGTTACAAAAGAGTTCCACTTCAAAAGCGGAAACTCTTCTATTAAAACAAAACCTGTATACCTTATTGACGATGAAGTAATAATCAACAGGCCTCTTAAAAAATCGATCTTCGAACTGATGCCTGTCATTGCCGGCAAAGCCGATGATGTGAAAGAGATTTTGTTAAAAATCATATTAATATCGCCCTCCCTCAAGGAGCCTGTAACCAGGATACTAAGAGTACCCGGGCCAACCTTTTATACAGAACCGGTAGAAGTTCAGCTGAACTCGGACGAAGACACAATTTTTTATCATGCGCAGGTAATCACCGCTGAAGGAAAAATTATTGATATAGGATCAGACCGGATTAAAGAAAATATTTTAGTATTGGATCTTAAAAAAGTGAGCCGAAAAGATATTATCTTTCTCTGGGAGGGCCCCTCTCCACAATCAGCCGACCTTAAATATCTGAGGATTGAATTAAGGTCAATTGAAGAAACAGGAGAGACAACAGATCTGAAACCCATTGAATATAAAGGAGACAAACAGCCAGAACCAATAAGCAGAAGTTTTGACCGCTCTTTAGTTATAGAGATGAGAGTAGTGAAAAGATTTTTTGACGGAAGAACAGAAAAAGGGCAATTTGAAACTGTGGAAGAAGGAAATATTGTTATCAAAGGCAACTGAAATTTACCATATTAGCAGTATTTGAACAATTTCAATAATATAAAAATTACAGATTAATAAATTGAAAAAATAAAAGTATGAAACGATATATTATTTTGGTTGCCGGATATGAATACAACAAAGGAGGTACA
>CAZLZJ010000052.1:0-16290 GCA_964563975.1 uncultured Prolixibacteraceae bacterium | reverse complement strand
TAAAATATTTACTCCCAAGGTGATGATAAAATTGCGAGTTCCATATGATACCATTGAAAATAATTAATTTTAATCATATGAAACTTAGTCCAAAAATGCAGTTTCTTATAAAAAACGGACTCAAAGGATTTATCTGGCTGTTTATCCTTTTGACTGCATATTTATTATTTGAAAAAATTGTAATATCACAAAAGCCTGACATATGGATTGAAAAATTTTATGCCAGGCCCGGGGTCATCTATTTTATATATATATGTTCAGAATTCTTTTTCGGAATATTTCCTCCGGAGCTGTTTATGATATGGGCAGTCAAAAAAGCCGATCCCGCCAATTACTTTTTCATTGTAAGCTTTTTAGCCTTAGTATCATACGGATTAGGATATATAACATTTTTGATTGGAAAATATATACATAAAAAAATAACATTCAGATATATAAGAATCAGGTTTTTAAAAAAAACCTGGCCTCAGCTAAAAAGGTATGGTATCTTTATTATTATCGTTGCCGCTCTTACACCAATACCCTGGTCAGCTTCATGCCTTTTAGTAGGGTCAGCAGGCTATCCCTCACTAAGATTTTTAAAATATGGTATTGTGCGTATCATTCGATTTGCAATTTACGGATATATTGTATTCCGGACTCATCATATTTAACACTTACCACCTGTTACAAAAAGAACCGTCTATTACAACTCCCTGATCCAGATATTTTTAAAGCTGACGGGATTCCCATGATCCTGCAGAATAATACTTCCCGGCCCATGCTCTTCCACACTATATTCAGGAATTCCAATAAACTCGGTCGGGCCGCGCAATTTAACATTATTCTGTATTAACACCCCATTATGCAAAACAGTCACTGTTGGAGGAGTAAAATAGGTACCGTCGCCATTAAATCTGGGAGCAATGTAAATAATATCATAAACCTGCCATTCGCCCGGTTTCTTACAGGCATTAACCAAAGGTGCATACTGTTTATACAAGCTTCCTGCCTGTCCATTTCGATAAGTCCTGTTATCATAACTATCAAGTATTTGCACTTCGTAGTATTCCTGTAAAAACACACCGCTGTTTCCTCTTCCCTGGCTTTTCCCTTCTACCTCTTCCGGTGTGCGCCATTCTATATGAAGCTGAAAGTCGCTGAACACTCGTTTTGTTTTAATTACTCCCGAACCTTTGACAACGGTTACACAACCATTTTCAACCTTCCATCCGGGCTTACCGCCTTTACTGCCGGTCCATTCCCTATCAAGGTCAACACCATCGAAAAGGACTATTGCATCAGAGGGAGGGTCTGCAATTGTTACGCCGGGCGTAACCACGGTTACTTCAGGATCCCAAATTTCCGTCATCTCCGGTTTCATTGGTGCAGGCCCATCTGTTTGAGCATATACTCCAATAGAGCAAGCACATAGCAATATCAAACTAATTTTTATCTTTTGCATATATCAATTTTTTAAGGTTTATATTAATATCTCTTTGAGTGCACAAAGCTTATAATAACAAACCATCTACACCCCAAGCTCTTTCATTATCCTTTCAATTTTAGCTTCTGCATTTTCTTCGGCAGAGCTGTACATCCCGCGGGAATCAATTTTTCCTTTCACCTCAAAATAAAATTTTATTTTCGGTTCTGTTCCCGATGGTCTTACAGATACCTTGGAACCGTCACCAGTAAAAAACTGAAGTACATTGGAAGTGCTCTTCTGCCTGATCCTTGTCTCCTCTCCGGTAATCATATTTTTTTTTGTAAGGGTCGAATAGTCTTTCACTATCTCTAACGGAGAGCCGTCCAATGATACCGGAGTATTATTCCTGAAATCACTCATAATTTTCAATATCTCTTCAGCCCCCTTTTTCCCTTCCCTGACAATATATTTCATCTTCTCTTTCGAATATCCATATTCAAGATAAATATCAAGAAGCAGCTCAAAAAGAGTCTTACCCTGATCTATTGCCCATGCAGTGATCTCTGCCATAAGCGCACATGAAGAAACAGCATCTTTATCTCTGACAAAATCGGCAGGTAAAAAACCAAAACTCTCCTCCCCTCCTCCAATATATTTTTTCAACCCCTCCTGCTCTCTGATTATCTCTGCAATATATTTAAACCCGGTATACACATCAAAATACTCAACACCATTTCTTCGGGCTATCTCCGAAATCATCTCAGTGGTAACAATAGTTTTCACCACATATTCATTACCTTTCAATGATCCTGATGATTTTCTTGAAGTGATTAAATAATAAATAAAAAGCATAGCTGTCTGATTACCATTGATAATGACATATTTCCCTTTATCATTTTTAACCGCCACCCCTATTCTGTCGCTGTCGGGGTCAGAAGCCATAACTAGATCTGCATCAACCTCTGCCGCCTTTTTGAGAGCCATAGCCATAGCTGCTTCCTCCTCAGGATTTGGTGATATCACTGTTGGAAAATCCCCGCTTACCACATCCTGCTCCGGAACATTGATAATATTAACAAAGCCAAATTTACGCAATGCTGCCGGTATCAGTTTCACACCGGTTCCATGGATAGGCGTATAAACAATTCTGATATCCTTATGTCTGTGAACTACTTCCGGAAACAGAGAAACACTTTTCACCTTTTCCAAATACTTATTATCTATCTCTTCTCCAATGATTTCAATTAGCTCATCCGGGCCGTCAAATTTAATATCGGCAGGTTTAATCTTAAGTACCTCCTCAACAATTTTAACATCATGCGGCGCAACTATCTGAGAACCGTCATCCCAATATGCTTTATACCCATTATACTCTTTAGGATTATGCGAGGCGGTAATAACCACACCACTCTGACATTTCAGCTCTCGTATGGCAAAAGAGAGCTCCGGGGTAGGCCGGAGATCATCAAAAAGAAATACTTTTATCCCGTTTGCAGCAAAAATTTCTGCACTGATACCGGCAAAATATGAACTGTTATTTCTGCAGTCATAAGCAATGGCAACTTTAATCTGTTTATTATCTGCAAAGTTTTTTTTCAGATAATTTGATAACCCCTGAGTTGCTGCTCCGACAGTATATTTATTCATCCGGTTGGTGCCCGCACCCATAATTCCGCGGATACCCCCCGTACCAAACTCCAGATCTTTATAAAATGCATCTATCAACCCGGAAGGATCATCATTATCCAAAAGTCTTTGAACCTCTCTGCGGGTCTCCTTATCATATATTTCCGAAAGCCATTTTTCAGCTTTTCCCCTGACCTGCATAATTAATTTTTTATTTTCCATTTATCTGATATTTTGAATTTTAGTCAAACATTTTTTCAGGCTGTCTCTCCAGTAAGGAATTTTCAAACCAAAAGCAGCCTTTATTTTTGATTTATCCAACACACTATAGTGAGGGCGTACAGCCCGGGTTGGGAACTCTGATGAAAGCACGGGAATCACCTCACTGTTAATATCTGAAATTTCATAAACAGCCTTAGCAAAATCGAACCAGCTGGTTACCCCCTCATTTGAGTAGTTGTAAATCCCGGAAGAAACATTTTGCCGGTTTTCAGCAAATTTTTCAATAATCAAAAATAATGTATCAGCAAGGTCAGATGCCCATGTTGGAGTGCCTGCCTGGTCATAAACCACTTTCACCTGCCTGTTTATCTTTCCCGATTGAAGTATTGTTTTAACAAAATTGTTCCCATACGAAGAGTATAGCCAGGAAGTTCTTATGATTACAGAATCGGGATTTGCCTCAAGGCACAATCTCTCTCCTTTCAATTTAGTCCTGCCGTAAATGGTAACCGGTGCGGCATTATCCATTTCGGTATAAGGCACAAATGCTTCACCCCCATATACATAATCGGTTGATATATGCACAAAGCCGGCATCAGCTCTATTTGCCTCTTTTGCCAATAACCCCGGAGCTTTTGAGTTGACTCTTTCCGCTAAAATATGATCATCTTCTGCCTGATCCACCGCAGTATAAGCAGCACAATTAATAACAAATTCAGGCTGTTTTTTTTGAAAATATTCCTTAATTCCTCTTTCACCGGTAATATCCAGAGTATCAATGTCGGTAAATAAAAATTTCCAACCGGGATAATCAACAGATTTCTCCTTCAGCTCACTTCCTAACTGTCCGTATGCTCCGGTCACCAACACCTTCATATTACAAATTATAATAAAAATTCATCTCCGCCTTTTTCAAAGGGGGAGCTAACAAATCCTTTTCAGACACAACAGGCTTTTCATCTCCCAGCATCCAATCTATTCCCAGATCAGGATCGTTTAAATTCACAGCCCTTTCATATCCCCTGTTATATACATTGTCGCACTTATAGGAAAAAACAGCTGTTTTACTGAGAACAGAAAATCCATGTGCAAACCCTTTAGGTATAAATAGCTGTTTTTTATCAACATCATCCAGGATAATCCCAAGCCATTGCCCGAAAGCAGGAGATCCTCTTCTCAGGTCAACCACAACATCATAAACCCTCCCGCTCACCACTCTTACAAGTTTGGATTGTGCATATGGAACCAACTGATAATGGAGGCCGCGAACTACTCCCCTAACCGACTTAGATTCATTATCCTGGATAAAAGAAGCAGTAATTCCATGACTTTCGTATAACTCTTTTCTGTATGATTCAAAAAAATAACCTCTCGGATCTTTAAACACCTCTGGTTCAATAATCAGTAATCCCGGGATTTCTGTTTCAGTCACTTTCATGATTAAAATTAATTATTCTCAAGTAATTTGACAGCAATCAGAATGCTCTGATCTGCTTACTTGCCACACTCAACAAATAGTCTCCGTACTGATTACCTGATAAAGGTTTTGCAAGTTCCATCAGCTGTTCTTTATTGATAAAACCACGTTTATAGGCAATCTCTTCGATACATGAAACCTTTAACCCCTGCCGCTGTTCAATAGTAGCAATAAAATTTGAAGCCTGCAACAGGCTTTCATGGGTTCCCGTATCTAACCAGGCAAACCCTCTGCCTAACAGTTTTACGCTTAATCTGCCCTCCTCAAGGTAGAGACGGTTAATATCGGTAATCTCTAACTCTCCCCTAACTGAAGGTTTTATTTTTAAAGCCTTCTTTACCACATCGTTCGAATAAAAATATAATCCTGTAACGGCATAATTAGATTTTGGATTCCGGGGTTTTTCCTCAATCGATATAACCTTTCTATCTCCATCAAACTCAACTACGCCATATCTTTCCGGATCTTTTACATAATATCCGAAAACTATTGCACCATCGTTCAGTTGTGCTGCTTCACCAAGGATAGACCTGAAATTATATCCGTAAAAAATATTATCTCCCAAAATCAGACATACATTTTCGTTACCAATAAATTCTCTTCCCAAGATAAACGCCTGAGCCAGCCCACCGGGAAAAGGCTGCACTTTATATGAGATATTCAACCCCAACTGACTTCCGGAACCAAAAAGATTTTCATAAAAACCAATATCACCGGGAGTGGATATAATAAGTATATCCCGTATATCAGCTAACATCAGTACAGATAATGGATAATAGATCATCGGCTTGTCATAAACCGGCAATATCTGTTTTGAAATGGTACGGGTAATAGGATAGAGGCGTGTACCAAGACCTCCGGCAAGAATTATTCCCTTCATAAAATTTTATAAATAAATTAACATTCAATTATTATAAAAGGGATAAAACACCCTTTCCAATTTTCACCATTCACCGGCATTGAGGCAGATAAAATAGCTGCTGCCAAAGATAGTATTGCCGGAAATCATTCAAAAGTAACAAAAATAAAATGATATAAACTTTTGAAATAAGTGAATTAAGTTATACTTTTGCGCGCGATTTATAATTAAATATATTGTCTAACTTATTAATTTATTTTTTATTACATGACTGACAAAAAAATTGAAAATGCTGAACAGGAGATTTTAAACTCCAACGATCCTGCCTCAACGGAGCAAATTAGCACCGAAAAAAATGTTGAAGAAAAAACAACTGAAGCTGAACCTGTCGAAAAGACTATAATAGATACAGCTACAGAAGAAACAGAAAATTATCAGAAAACAAATGATGAGTTCGACTGGGACAGTCTTGAAAAAACAGTTGAACTATATTCACCAAAAGAGAGAGCCGATCTTGAAGAACTATATAACAACACCCTGAACACAGTAACAGAAAAAGAGGTGCTCGAAGGCACGGTAATAGCTTTAAGTAAGCGTGAAGTAGTCGTTGATATCGGTTATAAATCAGATGGAATTGTAAGTCTGAATGAGTTCAGGTACAATCCTGAACTCAAAATTGGCGACAAAGTAGATGTCTACATTGAAAGCTTGGAAGACAAAAAAGGACAGATGATCCTTTCCCATAAAAAAGCAAGGGCAACCAAGTCATGGGAGCGTGTAAACGAAGCGCTTGAAAATGATGAAATAATAAAAGGTTACATTAAATGCCGTACAAAAGGCGGTATGATCGTTGACGTTTTTGGAATTGAAGCATTCCTGCCCGGATCACAGATTGATGTTAAACCAATACGCGATTATGATGTATTTGTTAATAAAACCATGGAATTCAAGGTTGTCAAAATAAACCATGAATACAAAAACGTAGTGGTTTCCCACAAGGCACTTATTGAGGCTGAACTGGAGCAACAGAAAAAAGAGATAATTGCAAGACTTGAAAAAGGACAGGTATTGGAAGGAACCGTAAAGAACATAACATCCTACGGAGTATTTATGGATCTTGGCGGAGTAGACGGACTGATCCATATAACGGACCTCTCATGGGGGCGGATTTCTCACCCAAATGAAATTGTAGAGCTTGATCAGAAATTGAATGTGGTAATCCTTGACTTTGATGATGACAAAAAACGAATTGCTCTGGGATTAAAACAGCTTACACCTCATCCATGGGATAAACTTGATGAAAATCTTAAAGTTGGCGACAAAGTTGACGGTAAAGTTGTTGTTTTGGCCGATTATGGAGCATTTGTTGAAATTGCTCCCGGGGTTGAAGGGCTTATCCATGTTTCGGAGATGTCATGGAGCCAGCATTTGCGCAGTGCTCAGGATTTCCTGAAAGTCAACCAGGAAGTAGAGGCTGTTATCCTTACCCTCGACCGCGAAGAGCGTAAAATGTCTTTAGGCATGAAGCAGCTTAAAGAAGATCCATGGGGAAAAATTGAAGAACTATATGGTGTAGGCACAAGTCATAAAGCAATTGTAAGGAATTTTACCAATTTTGGTGTATTTGTTGAAATAACAGAGGGAGTTGACGGGCTTATCCATATTTCAGATCTGAGCTGGACAAAAAAAATCAAACATCCATCGGAATTCACCTCTGTTGGTGAGGAGATTGAAGTGGTAGTTTTGGATATTGACTTAGAAAACAGAAGACTGAGCCTCGGACACAAGCAGTTGGAAGAAAATCCATGGGAAGTTTTTGAAACAATATTTACCACAGATTCGATCCACGAAGGAACAGTAATAGACCTTATGGATAAAGGTGCTGTTATTGCACTCCCATACGGAGTTGAGGGTTTTGCCACGCCCCGCCATTTGGTAAAAGAGGATGGAACACAAGCTAAGCAAGATGAAAAACTTGAATTCAAAGTTATTGAGTTTAATAAATCTGCAAAAAGAATAATAGTTTCACACTCAAGAATCTATGAAGATGTAAAACGTGCAGAAACTACAACAAAGCGCAAAGCTGCCCGTGCAGGAAAAAAGAATGTCCAGACAATCAACGACAATATTGAAAAAACCACCCTTGGTGATATTACCGAATTGGCAGCTCTGAAAACACAAATGGAAGAAAAAGAAAAAAGTAATAAATAATTTACGGGCGATTATTTTTTTCTCAAAGGTTTTTCGTAAATTGTTGCATGACTTCTATAATTCAAAAAATGGAAAACTATACCCTTGTCAGTGTAAATACTGAAAGGCTTGATATCAATTCTGCTGCAGACATAAAAGCAGAATTGATATTTTTAAATAATAACGGGGAAAAAAATATTGTGCTTGACCTTGCAAAGTGCACATACTGCGATTCAACCGGTTTGAGGACAATACTGTTGGGCAACCGTTTATGTGAAAACTCTATTGGTACCTTTATTATTTGCAGCCTTCAGCCCGACGTAGACTATCTGATAAGAATATCAATGCTGCATACGGTTTTATTAATTACAAAAACTGTTGAAGAAGCTGAAGCTCTTTTGGATAAAAAAATGAAGCTTTAAGCTGAAATGCCTTTCGAAGTAACAATATTGGGAAGCAGTTCTGCTGCACCAACATCTGACAGATACCCTACCGCCCAGGTGGTAAATGTATGCGGGCGATATTTTTTAACAGATTGTGGAGAGGGTACTCAAATTCAGATAAGACGGCAAAAAATCGGATTCGGCAAAATAAAAAATATCCTGATTTCACATTTACACGGCGATCACTATTATGGATTAATCGGCTTAATATCTTCATTTAACCTGCTGGGAATCAAGAACGATTTACACATTTATTCTCATTCACTGCTAAAAGATTTAATCCGGCCTCAAATAGATTTCCTCAAAAAAGAGTTACAATTCAAGATTGTTTTTCATCCGTTAAATTTTAAAACACCTGAAAAAATCTTTTGTGACGATAAAGTTGAGGTCTTCTCTTTTCCCCTAAAGCATAGTATTCCTTGCTGCGGATTTCTGTTTAAAGAGAAAAAAAAAGAGTTCAATATAATTAAAGAGTGCATTGAGCAATTTAAAATCCCTGTGTCAAATATTAAAGAGATAAAAAAGGGAGCCGACTATATTACCGATGATGGAAAGATAATTCCCAATAGCCTCTTAACAACCCCTCCCCCTTCGCCCAGATCATATGCTTTCTGTTCGGACACAGTCTATTATCCGGAAATTATTAAAACAATTCATGGAGTTGACCTACTTTATCATGAAGCTACATATACTGAAGAACTAAAAGATCGGGCAACAGCCACCATGCATTCTACTGCACTTGATGCTGCCAAAATAGCAAGGGCAGCTAATGCTGAAAAGCTAATAATTGGTCATTTTTCAGCTCGTTATAAAGAGATTGAGATATTCCTGCAGGAAGCCGGACAGATTTTCCCCGAAACAGTACCGGCTGTTGATGGGGAAATATATAAAATACCGAAAAAATAATTCTATTTTAACCGGGATGCTCGTTTCATTAACTGAAAAATTTTGAATTGAAATTTACAAGAAATAATTTTTCCACAGATCTGGTAAATGCTGTATAAAGCCACCTGTAATATTCGCGATCAAGCATCTCTTCAACTAAGTAACCATGATCAATAAAAACTGCTTTCCACTGGCCGCCCTGAGCTTTATGGCAAGTAATAGAATATGCAAATTTCACCTGAAGGGCATTAAAATATTGATTTTTTTTAATCTCCTCCCACCTTTTTCGCCGGTTTTTATACTCAGCATAATCTTCTGAAACAGCATCAAAAAGCTGCCTGCTTTGTTCTAAAGGCATTGATGCAGTCTCTGCATATAAAGTATCAAGAATAATTTTACACTTTAACTCAATATTATCATAATCTGTAAATCGCAATATTACATTGGCAAAATGAAATCCGTACACCTCCTCATAACTTATTATTGCAACCACCTCAGCAATATCGCCATTAGCAATAAAATCAAGTCCCGGTGTACCATCATTCCAGAAATAGTTATTTTTTACAATCATCAAAATATCGCCCTTTTCTATTTCATTTTCTCTGTAAAGAATTGTATTCCTTATTCCTTTATTAAACAGGTTTGCTCTCTTATTTGACCGTGTAACAACCGCAGTATCAAAAAGGCCATATTTATCATAACAATTTTTCAAGTACTCGCTAAGATCAGCTCCCCGGATTCTTTCAACATCTGAAAATGATTCAATCTGTAAATTAAAAAATCCATATTTATCACTATTCTCTATTTGCTTCCTTATCAATGTTGCACACGACAATATTCCCGAATCTTCAGCCTGACGCACAACATCGGTAAGAATGAATTCATTAATTGTCAGTCCGTATTTTTTTAGCGTTACAGGATCAAGTGCCGGGCTTACACTTATTCCCACAGGAGGAAGCTGAGCAGTATCACCGGTAAAAATCAATCTGCAATTTATACCGGAAAAAACATATTCCAGCATATCATCAAGTAGTCGCCCGCTTCCAAAAACAGAATTTTCACTATTTTCATTTGAAATCATCGAGGCTTCATCAACAATAAAAAAGGTATTTTTATAAAAATTTTTATCGACAACAAAAGTACCGCTTCCGTCAGGAGAAGATTTCTGGCGATAAATAACTTTATGAATTGTATAAGCAGGCATACCTGTATAACCTGCCATTACTTTTGCCGCCCTTCCGGTTGGAGCCATCAGCACGGGTCTTATGCCCAGCGAGGATAATGTTCGATGAAGTGCACTGATCACTGTTGTCTTACCTGTTCCGGCAAATCCTTTAATTAAAATAACCTCTTTTATATCTTTTGAGGATATAAATTTTGATAATCCCTCAAGCAAAACCTCCTGACCGGAGGTAGGAGTAAAATTTAAATTTTTAATTAATAAACTTTTAACATGATTTTTTATCATATCAGCTAAAATAACAATCCTTTAGTTAAGGTAATTTATTTTTTTTTATAAATTTGCATTCATTCGTTGATAAACATATTAAAAATATAAAAATGAGAACTATTATTCAGATTTTATTAATTATTGCTGCGATCGGGCTCTCTTTCTTAATTTATAAAAGTATTCAGGACCCAATCGATTTCGAAAAATCAAAGACTTACAGGTATGATGCTACAATCCAAAGACTTAAGGATATAAGGAAAGCACAGCTGGCATATAAAGACGTTTATGGCAGATTCACCGGCAGCTGGGATACCCTGATTGACTTTGTAAAAACTGACTCCGTCAGGAATGTAAGAAAAATTGGAGAACTTACCGACAGCATGATTGAAAAAGGGATCACTGAAAAAAAAGCTATCAGCTTAGGTTTAATAATTCGTGATACAATAAGAATCAGCGTTCTGCAATCGGTTTTTGATCCTTCTTTCAATCCTGAACAGCTTAAATACATTCCTATACCTGATACGGTGGCTACATTTATGCTTGGTAGTAATATTATTACAACAGGTTCGGGAATTAAAGTACCTGTTTTTGAAGCAAAAGCTCATAATAATATCGTTTTAAGAGGACTCGACAGGCAGTACGTTATAAATCTGAATGAAAAAAGCAGGTTAAATGAAAAATATCCGGGATTAAAAGTTGGCTCTCTTACAGAGACAGTTAATAATGCCGGAAACTGGGAATAAAAAGAATGTCCGCACTCATTGCAGATAAAACTTTCGATTTAATCTACGCAAAAGAATATATTTTATCCATTCAGGTAAGCCTGGATGGATTTTACTTTTCCATAATTCACAATAACCGGCTTTTAGCTTTAAAAAAATCTCCGGTAAAAATAAGCTCCGGTAAATTTTTGGGTCGAAGATTTAGTGAATGGTTATCAACCAATAAAATTTTTGAAAAAGACTTTAAAGAGGTACGAATAATTTACTTCTCAGATAAGATAACTGCCATACCGGGTGATTATTATAATTACGATAAACAAGATGAGCTGATAAACCGGCTCTTTGGCAAACAGAGTGGGTATAAAGCTTATGATAATTACTGGCCTGCAAACAGATGCAACTTGGTTTTTTCCATCAACGAGCAATTTTTGAAAGAGACAGCTCAAAAATTTTCTGACTTTAAAATCATCCATCCTGTAACTGTTCTGAACGACAGGATACAATCACAACTAAAGGAAAACACTATTTTCATAACTCTCTATTTTTATAAAAACAGTTTCTTTACCATACTGTATAGCGGAAAAGAACTAAAATCAGTGAATTGCTACAACTACACCAATTCAGACGATGCAGCTTTTTATCTTTTTTCTCTGTTGAGTGCCAATAATATTGTCTATAAGGAAGCTAATCTCATAGTAGCCGGTGACATTGAGACTTATAATAATATTTGCGGCAAACTCAGCAGCCATACCGGAACAATTTCTTTTGTAAAGCCCGAGGTAAGCTTTAATATACATACATTCCCCGAACCAATGTATCGTTTCATAACTATAGTTTAAAAATGCGAATAGTAGGTGGCCTGTATAAAGGACGGATCTTTTATCCGGATAAAAGCTTTTCTGCTCATCCGACAACTGATATGGCTAAAGAGGCATTATTCAACATATTGGCCAACCGGTATAATTTTGAAGGGATGAGAATACTTGATCTTTTTTCAGGTACCGGCAGTATAGCTTATGAATTTATCAGTCGCGGTGCCGCTGAAGTCACCCTTGTTGACAGCAATGAAAAACATATCCGGTTTATTAAAAAAGTGCTCAAAAAATTAAATGTTGACAATGCATCAGTATATAAAACCGATGTATTTAAATTTATCGAAAAATGCAAAACCGGGTTTGACATAGTCTTTATGGACCCTCCTTTTGATATGAAAGGTATAGACGAACTGCCCAATCTGATATTAAATTCGGCAATATTAAATAATAAAGGCCTGTTAATTTTAGAACATCCCCGCCATTATGATTTTTCACAAAATAAACACTTCACTAACCGGCGTACCTATGGCAAAGTAAACTTCAGCTTTTTTGAACAATATTGAGGCAAAAGTGTTCAAAAATATAGTTACAAAGCTTTAACAGATGAAAATTCACTCTGTGAGAAATGAATATGACTTTCCCGGAATCAGCCTCAGATCGGTCAGCGAAGATCCGGTGAAGCAGTTCCGGATATGGTTGGAAGATGCTCTTAACTCAAACGAAAAGGAGCCTACCGCCATGTCTTTGTCAACTTACGGATATGATGGATTTCCTGAATCCCGTATTGTACTGTTAAAATATTTTGATGAGAAGGGGTTTATTTTTTTCACAAATTATAATTCGGATAAAAGCAGATCAATAGAAAATATTCCGGCAGTGGGATTACACTTTTTCTGGCCCTCTTTTGAGCGCCAGGTACGAATCAGTGGTCATGCTTCAAAAACCGACAAAGAGCTGTCGGAAAACTATTTTCGTGCCAGACCGTTTAAAAGCCGTATAGCAGCTATCATTTCCGATCAAAGCTCTGTTATACCTTCCCGTAAATATTTAGAAACCAAGTTTAAAGAATATAGTCTCAAATATAAACTAAATGAACCCCGGGTACCCTCTTATTGGGGAGGCTACATTGTTGCCCCTGTAAAAATGGAATTCTGGCAGGGGCGTTTAAACAGGCTTCATGACCGTATCGTATATAAAAAGTACGGTAATACCTGGAAAAGAGAAAGACTGGCACCCTGAAATATTGATATCCATGAAAACAGTAGGGAAATAAATAGAAATTTCCTATTCAAAATCAAGCCTGAACTTTTGTTTAAGAATATCCAGCATAGGATTCTTTTTCGCCATCTCAATATACTTATCACTATCTGAATAAATTATATTTTTCTGCTCAATATCAATAATTTTTATTCCCAGCTCAATCTTTGAGTTTTTCAGCTCCTTCCGCAACCATGCAATCAATTCGGGCTTAATACTTTCTATCAGGTCTTCCTGTACCGAATTATCAACTTCAAGAATCAAATTAAAATTATCACCTATAGCCGGAACCTTTGACAAAGTAGATTTAAGATTGGGCCTTTCTGTCAATTTTTCTACATACTCATCCCATTTTTCTTTTAATTCATCTGCAGTAAATAAACTGACATCACCTTTATCGGCATAATTTAAAATGTGTTTCTCTGAAGAATCAATTTCATTTTTCAGTTTACCTGCCAGGGCATCTTGTATTGAAGGAGCTTTATCGTCACGTATAAGCTTTTTCAATGGCCTTTCAGTAACCTGAGTTTTAAGTTTTTGAGAAGGAATTGTTGTCGAAGCACTACTTTTTTCAGGTTTATCTTTAGAAAAAACAGGTAAAAGAGTATCCTCCGGCAGATTTTTGTCAGTTAAGTTTTTTTTTTTGTCAACTGAGCCATTTTCATCAAAGCCAGTTCAATTAAAAGTCGCTTATTTTGTGTGTTTTTATACTGCATATCGCAGTTATTGCTTATTTCCAATGCGTTAAGCAAGAAGTCATTATCACTTGAAGCAGCCTGCAACTCATAGCGGTCTTTCACCTCACCTGCAACCTCAAGCAACTGCACAGTTGCCCTATCTTTACATACTAAAAGGTTTCTCAAATGATCGCTCAACCCATTAATAAAATGGTGTCCATCAAAACCTTTATTCAGAATCTCATTAAAAATAAGAAGAGTTCCAGACACCTCATTGCTTAGAAAATAGTCAATTAACCTGAAATAATAATCATAATCAAGAATATTAAGATTTGTAATTACATCCTGGTATGTAAGGTTTTTACCTGAAAAACTTACTATCTGGTCAAAAATCGACAAAGCATCCCTCATGGCCCCGTCGACTTTTCTTGCAATAATATTCAAAGCCTCTTTTTCAGCAGTAACACCTTCATTTTTTGCAACATATCCAAGATAACCGGCAATATCATCAACATCAATTCTTGTAAAATCAAAAATCTGGCACCGCGACAGAATAGTTGGAATAATTTTATGTTTTTCGGTAGTGGCAAGAATAAATATTGCATGTTTCGGCGGCTCTTCCAAAGTCTTCAGGAAAGCATTAAAAGCATTAGTTGTAAGCATATGAACTTCATCAATAATATAAACGCTGTATTTACCAATCTGCGGTGGAATACGTATCTGGTCTATAAGCATTCGAATATCATCGACTGAGTTGTTCGACGCTGCATCCAGCTCATGAATATTAAATGAGCGGCCGTAATTAAAGGCAATACAAGATTCACATTTGTTGCACGCTTCGGTTTCCGGAGTTATATCAGAGCAATTGATTGTTTTTGCAAATATTCTTGCACAGGTGGTTTTTCCCACTCCTCTCGGCCCGCAAAAAAGGTATGCATGAGCCAGCTGATTATTTTTTATTGCATTTTTTAAAGTTGCTGTAATAGACGATTGTGCCACTACGCTGTCAAAGGAATCGGGCCTGTATTTTCTTGCTGAAACAATATAGTTTTCCATTTACCAATAATCTTACCAAAGAAGTCAAATATACACAATTCTATCCTTTTGACGGGTAAAACTTATCAACAAAGAGTTCACCAAAACCTCATATTTTATTCGTTATTAATTATTCAATTTTTTTTCACACCGATTTTTTATTTCTTTACTTAAGAAAATAATTAATTTGAATAATATGAAACGAGGATTTGCCAGCGATAATAACTCAGGAATCCACCCTGCTGTTTTAAAAGCAATTGAAGACGCCAACCCGGGTCACATGGCCGGTTATGGTAATGATCCGTTCACCGAAAAAGCTGTAAATATTTTCAAAGAGCAGTTCGGAAAAGAGACAGAAGTATTCTTTGTATTCAGCGGCACAGGCGCCAATGTATTGGGATTGTCAGCAATAACCTTAAGTTTTAACTCAATAATTTGTGCAGACACCTCACATATAGAAGAAGATGAGTGCGGTGCGCCTGAAAAGTATACCGGTTGTAAACTTCTGACAACAAAACATATAAATGGCAAATTAACTGTTAATACAGCCGGTCATCATCTTAAAGGTTTTGATTTTGAACATCATTCGCAACCAAAAGTAATTTCAATATCACAAGCCACAGAACTTGGAACTGTGTACAGGCCTGAAGAGATAAAAAAACTGGCTGACCTGGCCCACAGTAACAATATGTATCTTCATATGGATGGAGCCAGGATAGCCAACGCTGCCGTTTTTCTCAATATGGATTTTAAATCATTTACAAAAGATTGCGGGGTTGATGTACTTTCATTTGGTGGCACAAAAAATGGAATGATGATGGGCGAAGCGGTATTAATATTTGATCCTGAACTGGCTGTTAACACTAAATATTTCCGAAAACAATGTATGCAACTCTACTCCAAAATGAGGTATGTGGGCGCTCAATTTATTGCCTACTTTGAAAATGACCTGTGGAAAGAAGCTGCAATCCACTCCAACAACATGGCTAAGCTGTTAGCAGCAAAAATATCGAAAATACCACAAATTACAATTACCCAGCCGGTTGAAGCAAACGGAGTCTTTGCAAAAGTTCCCAAAAAAATCATTAAACCATTACAAGATCACTTCTCTTTTTATATTTGGAACGAAAAAGAGTCGGAAGTAAGATGGATGACCTCTTTTGATACATCAAAAACCGAAATATTTGAATTTGTGGAGCTTATAAAAACACTTATTATTAATTA
>CAZLZJ010000051.1:4139-16313 GCA_964563975.1 uncultured Prolixibacteraceae bacterium | reverse complement strand
TTATTTTATCCGATCAGGCTAAATATAGCCAATAGCTTTATAAGATCGTATGATTGAACCGTTATTTTTAAAATTTGTTCTTTCCTTGCAGCTTCCCTGAATGACAGGGTTTCAATGAAGGCCGGAAAAAGTAAAATATAAAAAAATTGAACATTTTAAAACATTATTGTATTTTAGCAATTTAAATGTCGAAACACTATTGTATTTTAGCATGAAAAGAGATATTTTACAATACTTAAGGGAATGGAAAAATAGAAAAAACAGAAATCCGCTAATTCTCAGGGGGGCGAGACAAGTTGGTAAAACATATATTATTGAAGAATTTGCAAAAAACGAGTTCAGGAATCTTCTAAACATTAATCTGGAAGAAAAACCGGAACTGAAAAAACTGTTTTTTGACAATAATGTAATCCGGATTATTACAGAGTTATCTATTCTTTTTAATGAAGACATCAGTTACGGCAATACACTTTTATTTATTGACGAAATTCAAATATGTCCGGAAGCCATTCAATCGTTAAGATATTTTAAAGAAAAACTTCCGGAACTTCATGTGATATGTGCAGGATCGTTACTTGATCACACACTGAATGAAATGAATTTACCAATGCCTGTCGGCCGTGTTGAATTTATGTATATGTATCCTATGTCATTTAAAGAATTTTTAATGGCAGTAAATCAGAAGAGACTTATTTCCTATATTGAAGAATTTGATTTTTCAGAACAGTATAGCGAAGTGATCCACAATCAAATATTGCAATACCTTCGTTATTATTTTTTTATCGGAGGAATGCCGGAAGTAGTCAAGTCTTTTGCAGAAGAAAACAAACTATCTGAAATTCAAAGGATTCACCAAAACATTTTGACTTCTTTTCAATATGATTTTGCAAAATACGGTACACGGAAACAACAGGAATATTTGCAGATTATTTTAAGATATTGCGGAAGAAATCCGGGACGAAAAATTAAATACAGCAGTATTGACAAAGATGTCCGGTCAGCTTTTTTGAAAGAGTCGGTTCGAAAGCTTGAATTAAGCAGGATCATCCATACCGTTATACACACGAATGCACAAAAAGTACCCCTTGCAAAATATTCACGAGACAATGTTTACAAAACCATATTTCTTGATATCGGTTTTGTAAACCATTTTAATCAGATTGACCTTATTGACCTCAAAGACTTGATTACCGACAATGAAGGTGTTCTTGCAGAGCAATTTGCCGGACAGGAAATGCTGGCTCAAAGTGAGCCTTGGTTAAATCCGCAACTCTATTATTGGATTAGGGAAGAAAAAAGTTCCAATGCCGAAATCGATTATATTTTTCAGCATAAAAACCGGATTTATCCGCTTGAGGTTAAAGCTGGTAAAACCGGTACACTTAAATCGATGCACATATATTTATACGAAAAAAAATTAAAAACCGGTATACGTTTCAATATGGACCGCCCGTCTTTGGGAAAATTTACAACCGGAATAAACATTGCAAATAAAAAATCAGAATTGTCATGGTCATTGCTCTCTTTGCCTTTATATATGGTTTCTGAATTGAAGCGGATACTGGATTTTATAGAATTGTGAATCGTTCTGTTTCCGATAATTTAATTCCTTTAATAGTTTCAAAATCCCTTATAATATTATAATATTACGGCTAAAAACTATAATGAAACGAATGGTTCCGTATATTCTCAAAATTTCATAAAGAAAAACGGGTTAATTTTCTTATGATAATGAGAAACGGGCGGCTCCATTAGTTCTTAAACTTTTAGTTAAATATAAAATTTTAAACAAATGAAGAATTTTGTTATTGCCATTTGTTTTATCTGTAGCATATGTTTGCTTAATAATCAACATATTTCGGCTGCCGGCTTAAATTCCAATAAAGAGATTATAAGTAAAACAGATACATCGATTTGCCTTCAAATTAAAAATAACTACTTACTTATTGATTTTGTGAGCCCATCTGTTTTTAGGATCAGAATGAATAATGAAAATAATTTTCCTGAAGGAGGAATGGTACGATATGGTATTGTAAAAACAGACTGCAGTTACCATCAGGTAAAAATGACAAATGATAAGAATGTTTTTGTGATAAGAACCGATTCTGTAAGGTTAGATGTAGATAAAAGAGATGGTTCAGTTAAGTTGTTTGACAATAAAAACAACTTAGTAGTTGGCAATGACCAGCCGCCGGCACCGGGACAGGAAGGGGGATTTGACTTATCTTTTCGTCTGACAGATAAAGAGAGATTGTATGGTTTTGGTGATGAATCGCGGGAGCAGTTGAACAAACGAGGTCATAAAAATCAAATAATGATCAAAAACAGAGATTCTTATGCACCCGTTCCTTATGTTATGAGCAGCGGGGGCTGGGCTCTGTTTCTAAATACCACCATGATCCACTCTTTTGATGCAGGAGCCGGTATAAGCAGTCGCCTGTCGTTTTTTTCTGAAAGGGGAAATATTGACTATTATCTGATCGCCGGCAGTTCGTTACCGGATATGATCAACAAATATACTGACATTACAGGTAAACCTCATCTTTTGCCAAAATGGGGCTATGGGTTGACATGGGTCTGTGATGAGAGGGGTGTCAGAGCCAGAGATGTTCTTTACGAAGCATACGAATTCAGAAGGCATGATATTCCCTGCGATGTTATCGGATTGGAACCCGACTGGATGGAAAAGCATTATGATGCCTCCACAAAAAAAGAGTGGAGCCGGGAAAGATTTCATATCCCTTTCTGGCTGAGACATACCGGAAGGGCAACTTTTGCAGATGCCTTGAGGGAGATGGGTTTCAGAATGAGCCTTTGGCTTTGTACCGAATATGATTTTAGCGAATATGAGGAGTATTTGCTTTTGAATAGAGGAAAAGAGGCCGGCCGGTTGGCAGATAAGCAATCAAAGCAGCCGGGCATATCTGCCGATGGTGAGGCTATTATCCGGGATACGCTCCTTGGAGATAAGATGATAACACAAAAAGCTGAGCAAGAAAAGGATATCGAACCGTGGTTCGACCACTTGAAAAAGTTTGTGGACGATGGTGCATCGATGTTTAAACTTGATGGTGCCGGACAGGTAACCCTGAAGCTTAATCCTGAACGCAGATGGGCTAACGGAATGGATGACTATGAGATGATTAACCTTTATCCTCTGTTATACAGCAAGCAGATGCATAATGGATTTAAGGAGCATACCGGCAGGCGTGCAATGATATTCACTGTGGGAGGATATTCGGGAATTCAACGTTATTCAGCCACATGGGCAGGTGACACGGGAGGCGGGCCGGGACCGATGATTTCACTTATAAACCATGGGTTTTGCGGGCATTCGAATGTTTGTACTGATATGCAGACTCATTCGCCGGCAGGGATCCATTTTGGTTTTTTTCAACCCCTGACACAGGTGTTAGGGTGGCATATGTATGTTCAGCCCTGGTTTCTGGGAGAGAAGCTACTGGCAATGTTTAAAGATTATGCACATATTCGTTATAGCCTGATTCCTTACATTTACTCAACAGCACATATAGCATCCCAAAAAGCAATTCCTATGATGCGGGCCCTTTCACTAATATATCCCGATGATTTGCAATGTGATAAATATGTTAACCAATATATGTTTGGTGATGCTTTTTTAGTATCGGCTTTCGACTCTGTTGTTTATCTGCCTGAAGGGGAGTGGATAGATTATTGGACAGGCAAGCACTTTAATGGCAGACAGGAGGTGGCTTCTGAATTTCCGGATGATAGGGGAGGCCCTCTTTTTATTAAGGCCGGGGCAATTATTCCCACACAAAAGGTGAAAAGCAATATAGGAACTGATACTCCTGAGGAGATTATTTGGGAGATCTATCCGAAAGGGAATTCATCATTCACTCTTTATGAGGATGATGGAGAAAGTTATAAATATCTTGAAGGTTACATTGCGGGTACAACTGTCGAATGTATTGAAAATGGTAAAAGTGTAGAGATAATTATTAATCCGCGAACCGGACGGTATGATAATATGCCCGCTAAAAGAGTTTATAACCTGAGGATTCATTACCCGGGCAAGTCTGATTATGAAAATAAGGATTATGATGTTGATTATGATGAGGAGAGCGGAGTGATGATGATAGGGAATATCGAAGAGAGAGGTAAAAAGATTTCAATTACACTTAAGTACTGACATATAAACCTGATTTTGACAAAATTATGATGGAAGCTAATTGTAAATTTTCCGACAGTGTTCGAAGAGAAGCAGAAAATTTTCTGAATAATGAAAAACAGTTTCATCTTGGGATATTGCCTACGGAACAGTCTAATCCTAAAACTCGTGAATTGGACAGGAAATTTGCATCTGATCCTGTTGAGGGAGTGCAAACATTATTGTCGGTCGACCGGGATATTGTTGGAATGGCCGAAAGTATATTTCGTACTGAACAATACGGTAAAATGGTTACTGATATTGAAAAGGCAATAAAAGATGGCCATAAGATAGTTTTTTCGGGTTGTGGCTCTACCGGAAGATTGAGTGTTCTTTTAGAGTCTGTGTGGAGGCGGTTTTTTTTGAAACTTCTTACGTTAAATCCGGATATTTATTACAGAATAAGAAAATATGAAGAGAGTGTTTATAGTATAATGACAGGAGGAGACTATGCACTTATACGTTCTGTTGAATCTTTTGAAGATTTTCAGGAGTTTGGGCGTCAGCAGGTGCGGGACTTGAATATTGTTAAAGGAGACGTGCTTATTGCCATAACCGAGGGAGGGGAAACTTCGTCGGTGCTGGGGACAGTTGCTGAGGCGGCCGACCGGGGAGCAGCTGTTTTTCTCTTATTTAACAATCCTGCTGAAATATTGGTAAAAAATATTGAGCGTTCAAAAAGGGCTATTGAAGATCCGCGGGTGACTGTTTTGGATCTGTATTGTTGTCCCATGGCCATTGCGGGCTCAACAAGGATGCAGGCTACCACATCAGAACTTTTGGTTGCGGGTGCTGCCTTAGAGACAGTGTTGCTGAATTTATTGAATGAAATTTCAGGAAACGGATCCGGATGGCCGGTAGCGGGTAGTTATGATTATACTAAGTTATTCAGTATCCTGCTGGACGGATTGTACTCTCCTGCGAACCTGAGGTGCCTGGCAGACTATATACAGTTAGAGGTGGATATATACAGTAAAAAAGGATTGGTGACCTATTTTGCAAATGAGCACATGATAGATATTTTTACTGATACAACGGAAAGGGCACCTACTTTTATGCTTCCGCCTTTTATTAAGATTGATGACAAGATCTCGCCTCCTTCCTGGGCTTTTGCCAAAAATCCTTTATATCCTACCTCCAAAGCATGGAACAGTATGTTGGGCAGAAGACTGCGGTGTCTTGAATGGGATAGTAATCTTTATTTAAAAATGAGTGCTCCTTCAGCTTTAGTAAATAACCCGCCATTGCTTGATGCAGATCAGACTTTAAAATTTTATATAGGAAATGAGCCTGATGGCTCCAGATTGTCAAGAACTCCGAATATAGCTGTCAATTTATTGGGAAGCAACGAGTTAAAAGGAGAAGATTATCAAAAATATAACTATGCATTTCAGAAATGTGCTGCCGGTTTTCAGAAATCTTACTCTTTTATAATTGGTGACGAGAATCCTATGGCAGATTATAATATTCGGCTTTTACTGACCGATACTCCTCTTGGACTTTTTCGCCACCTTGCCTTCAAACTTATACTGAATACCATATCTACGGGAACAATGGTAATGATGGGGAGGGTTACCGGTAACTGGATGAGCTGGGTTGATGTTTCAAATAAAAAATTAAAAGACAGGGGTATACGCCTGATCTCTGAAATATGCAATATAAGCTATGAGAAAGCATGTTATGAGCTCCATGAGGCTATCTGTGAGCTGAACACTTATGCGTCAGCTCAGGAGGAGAGACTATCCCCGGTTCAATATACAATTAAGAAAATCAGGGAAAAAGGATTGAAATGAATTTTACTCTCTTGGATACATTTATATTATTGGCATACCTGATTGGGATCTCCTGGTTTGGAATAAAGATAGCCGGTAAACAAACTTCCACAAAAGATTATTTTTTAGGGGGACGAAAAATACCCTGGCCGGTTGTTTGTCTTTCGATTGTGGCAACAGAAACAAGTGCTTTGACTTTTATAAGTATTCCCGGACTTGCATATGTGACTAATTTAAACTTTTTGCAGATTACTCTGGGGTACTTCCTGGGAAGGATCATTGTGGCATGGATAATTCTTCCTGCTTATTTTAAGGGTGAAATTGGAACTGCATACAGTTATCTCTCCGGAAGATTTGGTGCCACCATGAAAAATCTGGCTTCGGGTGTGTTTATGATAACACGCCTGGCAGCCGACGGAGTAAGGGTGTTTGCTACTGCAATTCCATTAGCTCTTATTTTACAGGGCACTTTCCTGGCTGGCAGTTTATCAACCGGGCAGATGTATATAGGTGCAATTATTATTATTGCCTTGGTAACCTATAGTTATACATTTGTGGGTGGATTGAAGTCGGTGGTATGGATGGAAATGATACAGCTTTTTATCTACCTGTCAGGAGCAGTGGCAGCTATAATTGTGTTGGGGAAAAATTTGGACGGGGGATTGCAAGGTGGTATTGCAAAAGCTTTAGCAGCAGGGAAATATCAACTTTTTGATCTGTCATTTCATAACGGGTTTAAAGGTTTTTTCTCTACGCCCTATACTTTAATTGCCAGTATATTGGGAGGGGCTTTTCTTTCAATGGCTTCTCATGGAATCGACCAGCTGATAATTCAACGCCTTATTGCTACCGGTTCGCTTCAGGCAAGCAGGAAGGCGCTGGTTACAACCGGTGGAATAATTATTGTGCAGTTTGCACTGTTTCTTTTTATTGGCAGTCTGCTTTTTGTTTTTTATGGCGGTGCCACAATAACTCCTGATGAGGTTTTTCCTAAATTTATAATAGAAGAGATGCCGCAAGGCTTATCGGGATTTATAATTGCCGCTCTTTTTGCTGCTGCCATGTCTACTCTTTCAAGTTCTCTTACTGCATTGGGATCTGCTACAATGTATGATTATATTATTCCTTATTATAAAAAATTAAAACCTTCTAATGAGATTTTAATTTCAAGGCTGATAACCAGTATCTGGTCTATTTTGCTTGCAGGATCGGCAATATTTTTTATGACAAGTGCACAAGCAGTGGTTGAGCTGGCTCTTTCAATTGCATCATTTACTTATGGCGGACTGCTTGGAGCGTTTATTCTGGGAGTGTTATTTAAAAAACCACAGTTGAAGCATGCCATACCTGCTTTTTTGACAGGGATAATAGTTATGACGTATATCATTTTGTTTACACAAATTGCATGGACATGGTATACACTGATCGGTACTTTGGTTACTGTGCTGACCGGCTTAATGCTGACGGTGTTATGGAGAAAAAAAGAAAATAGATAAATGGAGCTTTCTTGATTAAAATTGGATAAGCTATATTATATCTTTAAAATTATAAATATAATTATATGAAACCTTCATGAGGGGGTAGCATTAATTTTAGATGATCCCTTACAAAAGGGAATTAATATAAAATAAAAAAGTTACAGCAATAAAAGCTAAAATGAAATACTGAATTTAAATTCCGCTTTAGAAAAAAAGCAGGTGGGGTTTAAGGGGTGACACACCTTTATATAAAAAATTGAAACTTAAGTATTTAATTATATACAAATGAAATTTAAACTTTTATTTATTTTAATGATGCTTATACCGGGTTGGATAAAGTTATATGGCTTTGAGCCATCCGGTGATAGCGCAGCCCGGAAATCGGACCTGGAATTATTGCTGAAAATAATACCCCCTGACCGTATCTCCAATGGGCGTGTTTCGTTTTTAGATGAAACTTTTCAGGATTGGCTAAAAAGAACCGGAGAGTTGCCTCCTGTTTTTGAATCTATGCCGTCAATTCCATTTCTTCCTGATCCCTTAGTTATTGACGAAGGGGGTCGTAATATTCCCGTAAAGACAAAAGAGCAATGGGAAAAAAAGCGACAATGGATGAAAGATCAGTTACAATATTACATAACAGGCAGTTACCCTCCTCCTCCTGATAATCTGGAGTTTTCTGTGCTTAGTGAATATCTTGATGGCAGGGTTAGGGTAAGGATGGTTGAGCTGAAATTTGGTCCGGAGCAGAAGGCGAAACTTACAGTGGAACTGATGATTCCCGAGGGTAAGGGTCCTTTTCCTGTATTTCTTACTCAGTGGAATCATCGTGAATGGGCACAGGTGGCCGTGCGTCGTGGATATATCGGGTGTATATATGCAGGTGCCGATTCAAAGGATGATACAGAATACTATTCTGAATTATGGGCAGGTGAGTATGACTTTACCCGGTTAATGCGGCGGGCATACGGAGCTTCAAGGGCTATAGATTATTTGTATACTTTAAAAGAGGTTGACAAAGAAAAGATAGCTATTACAGGGCATTCACGAAATGGAAAGCTGTCGCTGATTGCAGCTGCATTTGATGAACGTATTACAGCTTGTATTCCCAGTAGCGGCGGTACCGGTGCCGAAGTTCCCTGGCGGTATAATTCGCATAATTTCGATATTGAAGATATTGCTTATTTAGCTTGTGCACAACCGGCATGGCTTCATCCCCGGCTGCGGTTTTTTGTTGGCAGGGAGCATAAGTTGCCGGTTGATCAAAACCTTTTTATGGCCTTAATTGCACCACGCGGACTAATGTTGAGTACGGCACTGTCAGAAGGGGCCAGTAATCCATGGGGTATAGAGCAGGCATATCATGCCAGCCGAAAAGTGTATGATTTCCTGGGCGCTTCCGAAAAACTTGCAATTAAGTCTCGTTATGGATTACATAGTGTATGCGCCAGGGATATGGAGGAGTATATTGACTTTTTTGATTATGTTTTTAATCGCAGCCCCCGTAAGCCGGAAAATAAACTGTTTTATGAATATAGTTTTGAAAACTGGGTTGACCTTAGCGGGGAATATGCCGATATGAAAGATTATGACCGGCAGGAAACTCCTGATTTGCTGAATAGCTTTTCCAATAAGAAGATTAATACAGTAGCTGAATGGAAAAACCGACGCTCCGGTATTATCAGGGATATAAAGTGGGCACTTGGAAAAGAGCCGGGTGGTGTTACCAATCCCGGTCCGGGCAGCTTGTCAAAAGGGGGCAGGGGAGAAGCAGGTTTTGGTACCTTTTTGGTGCGTCCTTTACCTGTAAGCGGTGTGGGTGTAATGTCGGTCAGCCCATACAGCGGATTTGGCGACCAGCTGTTTGGTTACTTATATTATCCTCAAGACAAAGAGGGTAATTTATCGGGTAATGACCTTCCGGTAGTTGTATATCTTCATGAATATGATTACTCAAAAGGATTTAATTCATACCATCGGATAGAAGAGATTATCAGCTCATTTGTGGATGAAGGCTATGCGGTTTTTTGCTACGATATGCTTGGTTTTGGTAACCGTGTCGAGGAGGGCACCCACTTTTATGACCGGTATCCCAATTGGTCAAAAATGGGTAAGATGGTTTCTGATGTCAGGGGTGCAGTTGATGCTTTGGTTAATATGGACTTTATTGACGGGAAACGGATCTATATTTCCGGATATTCCCTTGGGGCTGCGGTAGGGCTATATTCAGCCGCTTTGGATGACCGGATTTGCGGTGTCATTTCAGTTTGTGGTTTTACTCCTATGAGGACCGATTTGCAAGGAAGGGGTACCGAGGGTATAAAAAGGTTTTCTCATCTGCATGGCCTGATACCCAAACTTGGCTTTTTTGTTAATAATGAAGACCGTATTCCATATGATTATCATGAACTGATTGCAGCAATTGCTCCAAGACCGGTTTTGGTTATTGCACCCGAATATGATAAAGATGCATATATCGAAGATATTAAATTGTGTGTTGAAGAGGTGAGAAAGGTTTATGCCCTTTATGGACTGCCTGAAAATATAGAATTATATTCTCCGGCAGATATCAGCCGGTTATCGCCTGAAGTTAGAGAAAAGATGTATAAATGGGTGCGGAGCAAAAAGTGATTTTAATTTATTCGGGATAGTATATTATTTATTTTTTTTAAAAGCAGTTTATGCATAATAAAAGATTTTTCTCTTTTACGGGATATATTTTAATATTCATCTTTTTTTCCAGGACTTTCCCGGTTAACGGGCAATTACCTTCTGCATTTAGCCCGGGAAAGGCACCGGAAGTAAGAGAGACCAGCCTTACACGAAAATTCCTGTCGCCTGTCAGGATAGTTCACATATTTAACTCTTCCGATACTGACGTGCTTAATCCGGAAAGTATCTTGTTGCCGGGTAACGGGCAGGCTGATCTTAATATGGGAGAATACCTGACTCTGATAAATAGCGGAGAAGATGATTGTGCAGGTATCATTCTTGATTTTGGAAGGGAGATACATGGAGGAGTTGAGATAATTACCACAAGAAATAATTCTAAACCGGCTGGGAGAGTCAGGATCAGGTTGGGTGAATCGGTGGCTGAGACGATGAGTGAAATTAAAGAGGACGGTGCCACTAATGATCATGCAATGAGAGATTTTACAGTTACACTTCCATGGCTTGGAAAATTTGAAACCGGTGAATCAGGATTTCGCTTTGTAAGGATCGATCTGGTTGAACCCGGTAAAAAAATTGAAATTAAAGAGATAAATGCCATATTTGTATATCGGGATATACCATATTCAGGTTCTTTTAAAAGTAGTGATACCCGATTGAACGATATTTGGATGACCGGTGCATATACAGTACATTTAAATATGCAGGAGTATCTGTGGGACGGTATTAAGCGTGACCGGTTAGTGTGGGTGGGCGATCTGCACCCCGAGGTGATGTCGGTTAATGCTGTTTTCGGAAATAACGAAGTGGTGCCCAAAAGTCTTGATCTTGCACGTGATCTGACTCCATTGCCCGGCTGGATGAACGGGATCAGCTCCTATTCTATGTGGTGGGTGCTGATACATCGCGACTGGTATTATTTCCATGGAGATATAAGCTATTTGAGGGAACAAAAAGAGTATTTAGTTAAATTGCTGAAACAGCTTTCAACCATGATTGATAGTTCCGGTAAGGAAATTCTTGATGGGACGAGGTTTCTTGATTGGCCCTCCAGCAGAAATGAGGAAGCCGTTCATGCCGGATTGCAATCAATGATGGTGATGACATTTGAAGCAGGATCAGAACTTTGCAAAGTACTGGGCGATGCTGATGCTGAATTGTTATGTGTTGAGTCGTTAAAAAAATTAAAAAAACATATTCCTGGTATGGCCGGATCAAAGCAGGCTGCAGCATTGCTGGCGATTTCAGGATTGGTAAGCCCGGATATTTCAAATTCAGAGGTGCTGGCACTTAACGGTTCAATGGGTATGTCTACATTTTACGGCTACTACATGTTGCAGGCAAGAGCCCTGGCAGGCGACTACCCGGGGGCGCTTGACAATATCCGGGAATATTGGGGAGGAATGATCGATCTGGGTGCAACTACATTTTGGGAAGATTTTAATATAGAGTGGAAAGAGAATGCAGCACCTATAGATGAGATTGTCCCTGAAGGAAAAAAGGATGTTCACGGCGATTATGGCGATTATTGTTATAAGAGTTACCGCCATAGCCTTTGCCATGGCTGGGCTTCAGGTCCTACGGCGTGGCTTACCGAGCATGTGCTGGGTATCAAAGTGGTAGAACCGGGTGCTTCCGTGATTAAAATTGAACCACACCTGGGCGATCTGGAGTGGGTTGAAGGAACTTACCCGACTCCCCGCGGGATTTTGTCTGTTAAACATAAAAAAGGGAGTGACGGGAAGGTGAAAACCGTATACAATGCACCGAAAGGGGTACAGGTAATTTTGCATTGATAGATAAACATGAAATACCCATGACGTTTTAAAACGCTCAAGCGAATAAAAATTTTTAAGTCCGCCTTAGAAAAAATGTGTAAAAAAGTGGTTTTTTTGTCTGCTTTTTTTGGTTACAGAAAAAAGCAGGTGGGGTTTAAGGGGTAACACCTCTTTATATAAATAATTGAAACGAACGGTTCTATACGTTCTCAAATTTTAAATGTTTAATTTAAAACGAATGAAAATAAATTACTTATTACATAAAAATCTGAAATTGGCCCTATTAT
>CAZLZJ010000051.1:0-4039 GCA_964563975.1 uncultured Prolixibacteraceae bacterium | reverse complement strand
AAATTGGCCCTATTATCGTTATTTATCCCGGTAATCACAGTGTCGGGAAATTATCCGGGGGTGAGTCCGGGGGGCAATATTGACATATTCCCCGCCCCGGAGGTTACTGAAAAGGGAAAGTGGATCTGGTATCCGGGAGATTTTGATATCTGGCTTCATACCCTTGTGGGAGGAAGGCGACAGGAAAAGGCTCAGCCCTATCCTCCGTTTTGGAGAGTGGATGCTCCATTTGCTTTAGTGAAGTTTGACAAAACGTATGAGTTGGAAAAACCGGAAAAGATTAAAATTTATGCCGATGGGCGATTTCATGTGAGAATTGACGGGAGGGTGGCTTATGATTTTGATCCGTTAGCCTTTGAGTTGCCAGCAGGAAAACACAGATTGGATTTTTTGATAGAAAATTATGAAACATTCCCTTCGCTTTTGGTCCAGGGGAAATCTTTGTTTACAGATGAGAGCTGGAATGTGACAAATCAAAATTTTAAGTTTTATAAAGCTGCATCAGGAAAATTTAAAGATCCCCTTAAGCCACCTTCAACATTTTCGCTTGAATATAAACCAATCAGCGCTACAGTTATACAAAATGACCGGAATAGTCAGTTAATAGATTTTGGAAAAGAGACATTTGGAAAAGTTATTGTCGAAAAGTTGGCCGGGAAAGGCATGCTGGCCCTCTATTATGGTGAGACGAAGCAGGAAGCACTGGCCATGAAAGATGCCGAAACATATGATTTTATTGATATTGATTGGAATATTTCTGAAAACTGTACTACCGAAACAAGAGCTTTCAGATATATTTATGCAGTAAAGGAGGGTGATACCTCCTTTGATAAAATTTCCGGTCTTTATGAATACCTGCCTGTTGAATACAGGGGTCATTTTGAATGTTCCGATGAGCTGTTGAATAAAATTTATGATATATCACTTTATACTCTTCACCTTAATACAAGAGAGTTTCATCTTGACGGAATTAAACGCGACCGGTGGATATGGAGCGGTGATGCCTACCAGAGTTACCTTATGAATTTTTATACTTTTTTTGACGAAGATGTCAACAAACGTACCTTTTATGCTCTCCGTGGCCATGATCCTGTTGAAACTCACATTAATACTATTCTTGATTATTCATTTTACTGGATGATGGGAATATACGATCACTTTTTTTATACCGGCGATACACTTTTTGTAAAAGAGATATATCCAAGAATGAAATCAATGTTGGAATTTTGTCTTGGCAGAAGTAATGATAACGGATTTGTGGAAGGGCTCCCCGGCGATTGGGTATTTATTGATTGGGCGGATATTGAAAAAACAGGAGAGGTTAGTTTCGAGCAGTTACTTCTGGCAAGAAGCCTCGAAGCAGTGGCTTTTTGTGCTGATATTGCCGATGACAGTGGCTATTCAGCAAAATGTAAAAGATTATCTGAAATAATAAAAAGTAAGATATTCAATGTATTCTGGAATGATGACAAAGGAGCTTTTGTTCATAATCGCACTAACGGGGTAGTATCCGACAAAGTCACACGCTATACAAATATGTTTTCAATCCTTTTCGGATATGCCGATGATGATAAAAAGCTGAAGATCCGGGATAATGTAATTTTGAATGACGATATTCTTAAAATAACAACTCCATATATGAAATTTTATGAGCTTGCCGCTTTATGTGAGATAGGTGAGGAGGAGAAGGCTGTTCAATATGTCAGGGATTATTGGGGAGGAATGTTAAATCTTGGCGCCACATCTATTTGGGAGGCTTATGATCCGGAACAATCGGGCGATGAGCATTATGCAATGTATGGTCGTCCGTTTGGAAAAAGTCTTTGTCATGCCTGGGGAGCTAATCCGGTTTATCTTTTTGGTAAATACCTGATGGGAGTTAAGCCTTTGTCTCCCGGTTATAAATCATATATTATTGAGCCTTCACTGGCAGGATTGAAATGGATGAAAGGAAAAGTACCTGTACCTGATGGCAATATAGAGTTTTATATGGATCAGAAAGAGATTGTTATTAAAAGTGTTACGGGCGAAGGTGTGCTGAGAATTGAAAGCAAACGACCGCCAAAGGCCGGAAAGGAGGTCAGGGTTGAAAGCAAAGGAGGCAATATTTATGATATTATCCTTGACAAGCCATTGGCGACATATAACGTGACATATTGGTAGTCAGGCATGCATGCCCCCATCCATTAAAATATTTTCACCGTTAATATAAGCTCCTGCATCTGAGGCAAGCAGTACAATCACTCCTTTTATGTCATCATTATTTGCCATTCTGCCGACAGGCACTTTTTTACAGTAATTCTCAATAAATCTTTCAGGTTGATGATTGAAAAATCCACCGGGACTGACACAATTTACTCTGATTTTCTTTTTAGCCAGAACCCGCGCCAGATAACGTGTAAGGTTTATAATTCCGGCTCTGTGAAAAAAATAGTCAGGAGGCGGGGTTCCCATGTCTGTTCCTTCATAATTTGAAAGATCAGGGCCATACATTCCCATCATGGAGCTTATATTTATTATACTTCCTCCTCCGCTTTCGCCTATGAGGTATCCCATCTCCCGAACAATATCCATCATTCCGGTGGCATTAACTTTCATAGATCCGGCAAAATTTTCTATCGGGGCATCATACCCCTTCATAGGCCGGGCAACCGAATTATTTACAAAAACATCAAGCCTGCCAAACTCTTTTTTAATCTTTTCTTTTAGAGTTAATACCGATTCATGATCAGCCTGATCAACTTGCAGGGCAAATACATCAAGTCCCCGGGCTTTAAAGTCAGCCGCCACTTTTTTCCCGTTCTCCAGATTCCGGGAGGCGGTAATGACCGTACCATCTGCTTCTGCCAATCCTTCAACAATACATTTTCCGTAAAGGCCGGCTCCGCCGGTAACCAGAATGATTTTTCCCTTTAAACTAAGCAAATCTTTGACATTCATATAGTTAGAATTAGTATTTTTTAAAAGTCATATATATTATGCTTGTAAATATTTTAACTGTGTGATTTAATGACAATGAGTTTTCAGGATATTAAAGGTTGATAGTTTTTCCTCCGTTTTTGAAACTCTTGTCAGCTGCTATAACAGTTTGGATTATATTGCAGGTCTTGTCAAAAGAGAGGCGTGGTTTACCATCATTAACAGACCTGATAAATTCAATTATATTATCTTTGAACATAGAATAAGAATTTTTTATTTCAATGAGCTTCCAGCCTGCCTCTCCAAAAAGAGAGAGCTGAAATGTAGAAACAATATCCATAAACAGGTGTATAACTGCCTCTTCCCCTGAGTTGAAAAGTATATGAACGATCTCCTTGTTTTTTTTGCCAATATGTCTTACTGAAACCGGCTTAGGGTCATCTAACAGTGTAAACAGAGCTTCCAGCAGATGCACTCCGTATTTTTTCCAATCTTTTTTTCCAACGGCTGTAGCAAGCTTAAGTTGTCCGATAGATGATAGATCCTGTTTTGCCGTGCGGCACTCATTTGCATAGCGCATAGAGGAGCATGACATAATAAACTTTCCTTTATCCACCTGACCGGAAAAATATTCAAGGTCTTTGAGTGTATATGCAAGAGGCTTGTCTATGAATATTGGCAACCCGGCTTCAATGAAAGGCTTCGACATGGCCACATGGTTTTCCGGATCGTCCCTAGCAAGGATAACTGCATCAACCAGTGATGTCATCTCTTCCAAGTTTGTGACAATATTTTCAATACCGGCAGTTTTTGAGATACTTGCCGAAATTTTCTTGTCCTGTGTCCATATTGTTGTCACTTTTGCTCCGGGAATACCCAATGTATCACTGTTGGCTTCTAAGTATCCGGCAACAGCAGGGTAACCGGCCCTGATTATCTCAGCTCCATCAAATTGTCCGTTTATTATCGAAGACCAGGAGTAGGGGTGTGCATTCCCCGCACTCATTCCTATAACTCCTATCTTTATCATATTTGATTATTTTTGGTCATCTGTTGAATTTAAATGAATACAGGTTGGCATCCCTGAGAAAAAATTTAAGCCTGACAGGCTTATTGCTTA
>CAZLZJ010000050.1:13952-16403 GCA_964563975.1 uncultured Prolixibacteraceae bacterium | reverse complement strand
AATTTGATGAGAGAACAGATGTTAGCCAGATTAGAGCAGGAAAGGACTGACAGGTCATTTCAGGATGCTGTTTTATTTGCAGACCAACAGTTTAATTTAAAAAATTATCTCCCTTCCAAACAGGGCTATGAGAAAGCATCAAGTATAAAACCTGAAGAAAATTATCCAAAAGAGCGGATTGCCGCAATTGATGAAATTTTAAAACAACAGGAAGCAGATGAAAATTATAGAACAGTTATTCTGGCAGCAGATGGTTTATTCAGAAGCCGGTCGTATGATGAGGCAAAGAAGGGATACCAGGGAGCTTTAACTATTAAGCCTGATGAGAGTTATCCTGCAAATCAGATTAAAAAGATTGATGAAATCCTCAGACAGGATGAGGAACGTTTATTAGCTGAGCAAAAGGCTGTTGCTGATCTGGAAGAGAGAAAACGAAATCTTGATCAACAGAAGCAAGAGATGATTGAAAAGGAGATAATGAGTGATGCCGGGTTAAATCAATTATATAGTCAGTATATTGTCAGGGCTGATGATTCTTTTGATAATAAGCAGTATAATATTTCGAGAGCCTGGTACTATAAAGCGTGGGATATAAAACCCGGTGAGACATACCCGCCAACAAGAATAAATGAGATCAACAGGTTGGTAAACGGACTGCTGTTAAATCAGCGTGATAGAGATTATCAGGGTTTTATTGATCTTGCCGATTCTACATTTCGTGAAAATCAGTTAGCTGTTGCCAGAGGTTGGTACAACCGGGCACTATCTGTTAAAGCTGAAGAGAATTACCCAAAAGAGCAATTACGGGCTATAAGTGAACTTGTTGAAGAGCGCATGGCCAGCCGGTCAGGTCAAAAATTTGAGGAGTATATTGAAAATGGAAAAGAAGCCTTTAATAGAAATAATTTCAATGTTGCCCGGTTTTGGTACAGGAAAGCATTAGAACTAAGGCCCGATGATAAAAATATAAAACAACAACTCGAAGAGATCAGAAAGGCAGTAGAATAAAATAAAATAAGATTTTATCTGAGTTGTTTCATCGCCTCCTGTTGTATACATCTTAATAAGTCGGCATTTATATACTTTGCATAAATCCGTATTACTTCAATAACACGGGTATCTTGTATAAAACCACCTTTTGCTGCATCAAAAAATTTACATTCACCGTTGTTTTTAACGTTTATTATCAGTTGTTCAAAATCATTTTGGGTAAGGTAAACAGGAATTTCTATATATCCTTCATTCTTGTTGGACTTATCTATAAAGATACCTTTATTTATCTGTTCCAAAAGGAAGCACTTATTTACGGTAACCAAAGCTTCTGTTTCAAAGATTGTTTTTTTAAGAAAACTAACTCCCAATTTTTGAAAACATTGCTGTAAAATTTTCAGATGATTATAACCCGGGAAATTACGAATTCTGATAGCGGAAAAAGTTTGATTTTTAAATTGCAAAACTGCACTGGCAGCATTTACTAAGTTTTTAGTACAAATATCGATATTTTGTGCCAATCGAAGAGCTTCTTCAAGAGTATGATACTTTTCTGTAAGCAGGAACAGAGAGTTGGGTTTAGGTTTTTCGGGGGTCCACCCGTAATATCCTGCATATGGTAAGTTAGCCTCAGCAACATTGGTATTTTCAAGAATGTTTGATTTAAGCCATATTAATGATTCCTTTTTTGTAATGGAGCCACTTAAGCATATTAAGTTTTTTATTTCCATAGTGCCACTGTTTAATAAATAGAATCCATATGATAATACACGAAATAAAACAAAAAGTTACAAATTAATATTGATCTGTTTTGCTGTTAAAATGTTAAATATAATGATTTTTTGCATTTGTAAGATTTTTTAAAATTGTGAAATTAGTTGAGATTTTTATTAACTTGCAAAAAAATTTAACTACTTAAACTAATCTTTTGTCTAAGGGTACTTCCAATATTGAGCTTTTTTTGTTAAAAGGGTTAAATAACAATAAACACGATTGCTTTAAAAAATTGTTTGACCTGTACAGCAAGTCTTTGTACCGGTTTTCTTTTTCTTTTCTGAAATCTGAACAAGCAGCAGAGGATGTCGTTCAGGAAACATTTATGAAAATATGGACAAGAAGAAAAGAGATAGATGCCGGTAAGTCTTTTCGTTCATATCTTTTTACAATTGCACTCAATATTATTAGAAAACAGTTTAACGAATTAGCGGAAGTTAACCGTTTGAAGCATGGTGTATTAGAAGAAGTATATAATGACGGTAAAAATGTTAATGAAGAAGATGATTATCAGGAGATGTTGATTAAGCTGGAATTAATGATCAATAAGATGCCTGAAAGACGCAGGGAGATTTTTCTGAAAAAGAAAATTGAATGCAAATCTTTAAAAGAGATAGCCGAAGAGTGTAATATTTCTATTAAGACGGTTGAATATCATATAACTAAATCAATGAATTTTCTTAGGGA
>CAZLZJ010000050.1:0-13852 GCA_964563975.1 uncultured Prolixibacteraceae bacterium | reverse complement strand
TTTCTATTAAGACGGTTGAATATCATATAACTAAATCAATGAATTTTCTTAGGGAAGAGTTCAGTAAAAATTAAATCAATAAAATAGCATTTTTAAAAAAATAATTTTTTCACTGGGGATTTTCTTCTTTTTTGGATATAACATATAAAATAGTTTTTACAGCAGCAGGTTAGTTTAGTAAAGAAGGAGATTTTTTATTTTCTCCTTCTTTGATTGTAAAATATTTTTATGTTAAGTAATAATAGAATTAAAGTACTTGATAATTTCATTAAAGGGAAATATACATATAATGAATATCTCCAGGTTAAAGAATGGTTTAATAACATTCATAATTATGAAGAGATTAAAAGATATCTTTCAGAGTATTGGAATGAAATCAACCGTGAGAGAAAAGTTGATGATAAATCGTTAGAACATATTTATCAAAATATTGAGTATCAAATTCTTTTAGAAGAGCGCAATGAAGCAAAGAAAAGAAAGTTTTGGAATATTTACCGGCAGGTGGCAGCCATTTTGTTGATTCCGGTTCTTGCTTTTGCAGTTTACAATTATATGAAAAAAGAATCAGAACCTGTAAGTGAATCGGGATGGGTGGAAATTAATTCGCCTGAGGGGGCAAGGACAGAATTTATGCTCCCTGACGGTTCAAAAGGTTGGCTTAACAGCGGGTCTAAGTTAAGGTATACCTCTACGTACAGCAGATCAAGAGTTGTTGAGTTATCCGGTGAAGCCTTTTTTGATGTTACGCCACAAAAATCAGTTTTTACAGTGAGTATTGAAGATTTGTATATTTCGGTTTATGGCACAAAATTCAATGTTACTGCCTATCCGGGAGAGGATCTGGCGGAAGTTATTTTGGAATCGGGCAGTGTAAAGGTTACCGGGAAGAGGTCCAACCTTGAAAATACACTTATACCTGATCAGAAACTGGCTTATATGCCTACTGATAATAAATATAGTTTAAGACAGGTTAACACAAAGATTTACACATCCTGGAAAGAGGGATATTTGATGATGGATAATGAGACATTTGAACAGGCAGCAAAAAGGATGGCTAAGTGGTATAATGTGGATATTATAATTGAAGATGAAATTTTAAAGAATTATCGTTTTAAGGCTACATTTCAGGATGAGCCTATCGAGGAGGTATTAAGGCTTATGGCTCTTACTACACCTATGGATTATGAAATAAAGAAAAGGGTTGCCTGTGAAAATGATATTTATAAAAAGAAGGAGGTGCGTTTACGGATAAAAGATAAATAAACTATATAAATGCAAAGCGGGAAGGTGTTTGCAGCATCTTCCCGCATGATTTGCAGAGAGAACAAATGACATTTTTTAACTCTACAAAATTTCGTAAATTTATGAAAAAGTATCGAAAGTTAATGTTTATGTATGGTTTTGTAATACAAAGTCATACAATGTTAAAAATTTTTAACATGGCACGACTGACTGTCTTTCTGATTTTGGCCGGGATCATACAGGTTTTAGCTGTAGATTCCTATTCACAATCAACCAAGCTGACTTTGAATTTTAAGGACACAAAGCTTGAAAAAGTACTGGGAACTATTGAAGATGAATCCGAATTCTTTTTTCTTTACAACAAAGATCTGATAGATGTTGAACAGAGAGTTGATATTAATGCAGTTGACAAGAAAATAAATGAAGTGCTTGATCTTCTTTTAGAAGGCAAGAATATTAATTATTTTTTGTTTGACCGGCAGATAGTCCTCTCAAACCAGTTTGGCGAAACGGGAATTCATGGTCATAATTCAATTGCTTACAGCCGGCAACAAAGAGCTGTCAGCGGTAAAATTACCGATTCTGCAGGTCAGCCTTTACCCGGTGTTAGCGTGGTTCTTAAGGGCACAACTCAAGGAACTGTTACAGACAGTGATGGTAATTATTTATTATCCAACTTGCCTGCTGATGCTACTTTAGTCTTTTCATTCGTAGGTATGAGAGCACAGGAGGTTTTTGTTGGCAACCGGACCAGCATAGATGTTAGAATGGAAGAAGAGGTTATTGGGATTGAGGAAGTAGTGGCAGTTGGGTATGGAACTGTGAGAAAAAGCGATCTCACCGGCTCTGTTTCTTCGGTAAAAACTGCCGAATTAGTAGCTGTTCCCAAATTTAATGTTTTACAATCCTTGCAGGGGCGAGCTGCGGGCGTCCATGTGAAACAGAATAGTGGCGCCCCCGGAGGAGCAACCACGATACGCATCAGAGGTACTAACTCTATTCAGGGCGGTAATGATCCTTTATATGTTATTGATGGCTTCCCTTCATTTTCTTCTAATCCTACTATGTTGGATGTTGCAGATATTGAGAGTGTTGAAATTCTGAAAGATGCTTCAGCTATTGCCATATATGGTTCGCGGGGTTCTAATGGTGTGATTATAATCACCACCAAAAAAGGAAAAGAAGGCAAAACAAAAGTAGATTTTGATACTACTTTAGGCTATCAAAAGCTTGCAAAAAAAATGGATATAATGAATGCTAGAGAATATGCGGAATTTACCAATATCCAACGTGTCAATGATGGTTTAGGTTCTTATTTTGACGTTAATTCCTTTGATGAAGGATTCGACTGGCAAGATTTTATGTTCAGTACAGCGCCTATTCGTACGCACTCGCTTTCCGTAAGCGGAGGAGGAAAAAAAACCAAATTTGCTATCTCCGGGACTATTTTTGATCAAGAAGGTATGATCAAAAATGGCAGTTACAACCGATATTCGTTAAGAGCTAATATAGACCATGAAATCGGAAAAAGAGTAACTATGAGCTTTTCGTCTGCTATATCACGTAATACTTTGGATAGTAAAAACTCAGAAGGGGGCAGGCAAGGCGTAACCTTGATAAGTGCAGCTTTGACCCTTCCTCCAATAATAGTGCCTTATAATGACGACGGCACATATAAAGTGATACATACGGCTTATCCCTGGTTTACCGAAGGATTTATCAATCCGCTCAATATTATCAATGAACTGAGTCAAGTAACCAAATCGAATAAAGTATTAACTAATGTGTCGTTTACTTTCGAGCCGATTGATGGATTATTTATCAAAATATTAGGAGGGGTAGAAAATAGTGACGATCGGTATGATTATTACCGAACATTGAATTATTACAATAGTGTAGGTAACGCATCTATCACCACTACACAAGCAATGAGTCTTCTGAATGAGAATACGGTCAGTTACATCAAAGATTTTGGGAAACACAAGATTTCTGCAGTAGCCGGATTCACCTATCAGGATTATATAACGACTAATTTAGGTGGAAGCGGTACTGGATTTTTGAGCGATCTTACCGAAACGGGAAATTTGGGGGGCGCTGCTACTCCGGGTATACCTTCCTCATCTTATTCGAAATGGGTATTGTTATCTACCATTGCACGGGTTAATTATGTTTTCTACCATCGCTTTTTTTTCACCTTTAGTTTTCGCGCTGATGGTTCTTCAAGGTATAGTGAAGGCGACAAATGGGGATATTTTCCCTCAGGCGCTTTAGCATGGAGGATAAGCGAAGAACAATTTATGAAAAATGTTTCACTAATCTCCGATTTAAAGCTTAGGACAAGTTATGGCGTCACTGGTAGCCAGGCAATCAGTGCTTATGCAACGTTAAATAATCTGAGTTCAGGCAAGACTGTGTTCGGTACCAGCCGTTATACAACCTTTGCTCCGGGTACCCGTTTACCGGGTAATTTAAAATGGGAAAACACCGAGCAGTTCGATTTGGGTTTGGATGTTGGCATTATGGATAACAGGTTCCGGTTAACTGCCGATTATTATATCAAAGAAACACGTGATCTTCTGAATACCGTATCGTTGCCGTCTTCGATGGGTTATACAACTACTTTGCAAAATGTTGGGCAGATCCAAAATAAAGGTTTCGAATTTACCATTGATGCTGATGTGTTCAAAGGAGGATTTCAATGGATGCTTAATGGAAATATCTCTTTTAACAAAAGCAAAGTGATAAAATTGTATGGAGGAGAGGATATTTATGGTGGCTATATTGATTTTATACAAGTAGTGGATAATTGTAATCTACTCAGAGAAGGAGAGCCAATGGGTGTTTTTTACGGATACTTAAGGGATGGATATACGGATGACGGATTCGAAAAATATAAGGATTTGGAACCCGATGGCGTGCTTAACCAATCGGATAAAACCATTATTGGTGATCCTAATCCTAAGTTTATTTACGGGCTTAATTCCTTAATGAGTTATAAAAATTTCAATTTATCCCTATTCTTCCAGGGGTCACAGGGGAACGATTTATTGAATGCAACTTCAATTGATAACACCCTTCGTTATACTTACGGTCATAATCAGTTAAGAGAAGTGCTCTATAATCATTGGACGCCGGAAACACCAAATGCTAAATATCCGAAAATTACTCGGGATCAAACCTATCGCCTTTCGGATAGATTAGTTGAGAATGGCTCTTATTTACGGTTGAAAAATGTGGAATTGGCATATAACCTGCCCATCAAAAAATGGTACATTAACTGGGTAGAAAGAGTAAAACTTTTTGTCAGCATACAAAACGTATTAACCATTACTAATTATTCCGGATGGGATCCGGATGTCAACTCGCAGGGTGGCGGAATCGGACAAGGGATTGACCATAATCCGTATCCGATTGCCAAATCATATACATTCGGTATCAATGTTGGTTTTTAATTAATTAAAAATAAAGAATATGAAATATATAGTATTTATTATTTTGGGTGCATTACTGATCTGTTCATGCGAGGATCTGTTGATAGAAAAGCCGCAGGCTATAGCCGTTGAAACGTTTTACAATACGGCCGGAGAAATTGAGGCAGGTGTTGCCGCAATATACACTCCCATTCGTAACACTTATAAAGCAGAATATCCCGTCATGTTGGAAGAATCATCAGATATCATTCACGAAGGGCGGGGAAGCTGGTTGTTTCCAAGCCAGTATTCCGGTATGGACGCAACAAATATTACAAGAATTAGTAATCAATGGGTATATTTTTATCAGGCTATCAGAAATGCCAATATAATGATTGAGGCTATTCCCAATGCCAACTCCCTGTCGGATAATAAAAAAGATGAATATCTGGGTGAGTCTATGTTTCTTCGGGCTTTATCTTATTTCCAGTTGGTAAGAAATTGGGGTGAAATACCCTTGAGGACGATAGAAAATATGAGTGAAATCGAAGTCCCTAGATCCCCTGTAGCGGATGTATATAAATTAATCATTTCGGATTTGGAATTTGCCGAATCAACGCTTCCTTCTACCGTATCAACTATCGGACATCCAACTCAATGGTCGGCAAAAATGTTATTAACCGACGTGTATTTTACACTGAACCAGTATGATAAAGCAGCTGAAAAATCAAATGAAGTTATCCAATCCGGGCTATACAATTTAGTAGAAGTTGAACAATTTGATGATTTTGAAAAATTATATGGCCCAATGGTGCTTACTTCTGAAGAAATCTTCTATTTGAGATATCATGAACAGGATCCATTTAATGCCCCATTTTACTTTCATGGAGTTGGTGGAGAATACGTCGTAGCTGATGGCTATTATTGCTGTAACGGCAATGTGAATCACACTCCTTATGTCAATCAGGACGACAATGATTTACGTAAAGCCTTTTGGTATCCTTATAGTGGCCATGACGAGGGCACACTCTTGTTAAGAAAATTTAATGATTTGAACGCTACTGCTCCGAGAAATTCTTTTCCTATGTATCGTTATGCCGATTGTCTGTTGCTTTATGCCGAAGCAAGCTGTCAGATATCGACCGGGCCTACTGCAGCAGGACTTGAGGCACTTAACATGGTGCATCGCAGAGCATATGGATATCCGCCTACGCAGCCTTCACCTGTTGATTTCGTCTTAAACGATTACACTAAGGATTCTTTTATCGAATTGTGTATGCAGGAAAGAGGATATGAAACTGTGGGAGAAGCTAAACGTTGGTTTGACCTTAAACGATTGGGAAAGGCAGGGGCAGAAAAATATGTCTTGCAAAATCGTGGTATGACAATAGCAGAAAAGCACTACTTATATCCAATACCGATTAATGAATTGAATTATAATTCCGCAATTACCAATCAGAATCCTGGATATTAATTATAATAAGGTAGTTAGCCGTGAATAATTTTTACGGCTAGCTACATTTTTATAAATCTAAATTTTTTTAATGTCAATTATTACTCCATTGAAAAAAATGAGCAACAGTCGTAATTTTATTAAGCAGTTTTCAGCAGTGGCGTTGCGGATTTAGCTTCCGGCAGCATAGAAGCAAAAGCAGTTTCAACAAAGAGAGTAAACAGTTTCATAACTTCTGTATCAGGAGATAAAATTTAGGCATGTTTAATGCATCTTTCGTTCAACTTTGCTGGCGGAATTAAACATTGTGGAGGACTTCGCACCGAATTTGAGTTGAATCAATCGGTAGGGAACGAACTAATATGTTAATGCGAAATCAATATGGTGATAATCAACTTGGATGACTCTGTTTTGTGGAGAAGCCATTCTGAAATACCTCTCAAAAACTCGTGGACATCCGAAAAATTAAAAAAAGAGTTGAAGTGGATCAGAAAAACGGGTATAGAACTTATATCTATGTTAAATTTTGCGTCAATACATGACGCTTGGATGGAAAATATGCAAAAATGGTGTCAACCTCACAATATTACAAAGAATGCAGAAACTTAATCGCTGACACAATGGACATTTTTGATTATTCTAAGTTTATTCATTTCGGAAAGGATGAGGAGGATTACAGTCATCAAAAACATTTTGATTATTTGGTTATCAAACAAAATGAGTTTTGGTGGAGTGATTTTTATTTTTTCATTTCAAGCTATGAAAAAAATGTTCTTCCATGGGTGAGGTTAGATTATACATGGCATCATCCTGAACAGTTTTATAAAATGATACCAAAATCAATAATCCAGTGTAATTGGTTCTTTGGAAACGATTTGAATCCAGAAAACATTAGAATAAAAGCATATATTGATTTAGGTGCTGATGGCCAAGCCCAAGAACCAACAGGTAGTTTTCATGCGGTTCGGGGGAAAAACTTTGAATCTGTAAATGATAAAAATATAGGAAATATTATAGATTTTTGCTCAAAACATCTAACAGACTCACATCTTATGGGTTTTATGCAAACATTCTGGATGCCAACTACAGAAAGATTCAAGTCAATAATATTAAAAGCTATTGTACAATTTGGAAAAACAAAAATAACATTTAAAAAATAAATAATGAAAAACTATTCAAAATTTTCCAGACGTGCCTTTATTTCAAATATGACAATAGTTGGGACAGGCAGTACTCTGGGGAGAAATAAATTATCAGATGTTATTGAATTTAATGATACGCCAACTGATTCAGGTATTGAAACCAACCTTAATTCAGAAATAGATAATATTTTGTTGAAAAGATTAATTCCCAGACCGGAACGGGTTTCTTTTAATGATGATAATGAAGTTAAACTTGATAATTCATTGAAAGTAAATATTCATTTGGGAATTACCGATGCACAGGCAAAGGTAAAAACCTCTGCTATTTTAAAGCAATTTTTTAAGATTGAACCAATTATTAATGTTATTAATAAAAATGATATTTCAGGTTCTGATAGTTATAGGATAAAAGCTTCAGATTCCGTTTTAACGATTTCTGCCGAAACATTTAAGGGTATAAGATATGCTTTGCATACAATAAGACAATTAGCAGAGTCAAATAATAATACTGAAAAGTTTAAATATAATAGTATTCCTGAAACTGCAATTGAAGATAAGCCGGCTATTGCGTTTCGAGGATTTCATATCTGCTGGTTTCCTGAAACAAAAGCAATTCAGATTGAACAATACATCAGATGGGCAGCATATTATAAATTCAGCCATGTTGTAATTGAATTTTGGGGAACATATCCTTTTATTTCTCATCCAAAATTAAGCTGGGATGAGTACAAAGCTTCTCAGAATGACATAATAAGATTAGTGAATATTAGTAAAGAATTAGATATATCATTAATTCCACAGATTAATATTTTTGGACATGCTTCGGGCAGCAGGGGAGGATCCGGAAAACATACAATGCTGGATTTATATCCTGAATATCAGCCATTATTTGAACCCGACGGATGGGTTTGGTGTCTCAGTAATCCAGTTACCCGTAAAGTCCTAACTGATATAGTGCTTGAGACCCTTAAAGCTTTTGACAATCCTCCGTTATATCATATCGGTGCTGATGAGGCATGGGGTGCTGCAGAATGTCGCTTATGCCGTAAATCAAACTATGAAGACTTAATCTTGGAGCATTTGATTTATTTTCATGATTTACTGACTAAAGAAAATTGTCGGATGATGATGTGGCATGATATGCTTATTTCAAAATCTGATCCCAGATGGAAGGGATATGTTTCTAATGGCAGTGCAAATGCGGAAAAAATGCTTGACAGATTACCTAAGGATATTATAATTTGTGATTGGCAGTATGGTGTTCCGGGAAAAGATGAGATTTGGCCTACAATGTCATATTTCAAGGAAAAAGGTTTTGATGTGTTGGCATGTCCATGGAATAATGTTGAAAACATTAAATCACTTGGAAAAAAAGTCAATGATTCAAAATTAAGTGGCTTGTTATGTACAACGTGGCATGGTCCGTCAATGAGTCAGTTATTAAATATTATTATGAACGGAGCACAGGCAAGCTGGTCAGAACAGCCTTACCCTGCATGTAACCGCATGATGGGAATGAGACACCTTCGTCAAATCGGGTGGGATATTCCAGTTGAAAATTATAAAAACTTCGGAATACATGAGTGGCAGGTTAAACCGGATATTTATCCATAAACTGGTGGGGAGATTTGTTTTTTTATATAGGCGAAGCACTTAAAAAGGGAGTTAGGCCATGGGTTTGGTCAGACTATATTTGGCACCAACCTGATCAATTTTTTAAAATGATGCCTAAATCGGTTATTCAAAGCAACTGGTATTACGGTGAGGGGTTTGATCCTGAAAAGAGTTATGTTAAAGCTTACATTGACCTTGAAAAAGAGGGTTACGATCAGGTTCCAACAGGAGGATTTTATGCACGTCCTGCACAAAATTTTCAAGCAGCCCATAAAAAAAATATAGGTAATACAATACAATTTTGTTCAAAACATATTGATAATTCTCGTCTATTAGGTTTTATGCAAACTTTTTGGATGCCAACCATAGAAAAATTTAGACCTGCGATTTTACAAGCAATTGATTTAATAGGAGAAGCAAAAAAAGATTTTGACTAAAAGAAGAATTACTTATGATAATTTGATATTTAAAAGCAGTTATATGAAACAGGCATGTAAAACACATACATCCAAGAGCACAATTAATCACGCTTGTTTCATAATTATTCATTTAATAATAAACAATTTTAATTGTATGAAATTTTTATTAAAAACATTTTTAAGTCTAGTTTTAATCTTTAATGTGAGTGTTGTTACAAATGGTAGAGACAATCTTTCTTCATATTTTCAATTAATTCCATTACCACAGAAAATTGAATTAATATCTGCAAGTGAAGGGATATCTTTTCTTACACTAAAGGCAATCTGCCTCCAAGGTTATGCTTTAAGACCTGTTATGTATGGGCCATTAAAACCCTTATCTATTAATAACAAATCAGGAAAGGGTATTCTTACATTAAACATATCAACTGGTAACAACCTGCCTGACTCTGATGAAGGCTATGTACTAGAAATTAAAGATGGACAGGTAACTATTAGTGCCAGGGCTCAGGCAGGTTTGTTTTATGGCTGCCAAACACTTCTGCAATTATTAGAAGATTCTCGTGATCAACAGGTTGAGATTCCAGCTTGCAGAATTACTGATTATCCAAAAATAGCTTATCGTGGCATTCATTTGGATTTAAGGCATCATGTGAATTCAATAGGTTATTATTATAAAATGATAGATAGGTTGGCACATATAAAAGTGAATGCTGTTATAATAGAATTTCAAGATAGATTGCGTTATCGTAAGGTTTCTATTGTAGGAGCAATCGATGCAATCCCTATAGAGCAATTTGCTGCGCTTAGCGATTATGCGCGTGAACGTAATATTGACGTCAGTCCTTTAGTGCAAGGGCTAGGTCATGCTGAGCATATTCTTAAGCATAAAGAATATAAACACCTTCGTGAAGATCCTACTTCGGACTGGGCATTCTCTCCTCTCAATCCAGAAACCTATGATTTGCAATTTTCTCTTTATAAAGATGCTATTGCTGCTACACCTGGTGGCAAATATTTACACGTTGGTGGAGACGAGGTGGTTGGACTAGGAGCCTCGGCTCTTTCAAAACAATCAGGTATGAATCCTTTTGAATTGCAGATGTATTGGCTCAATAAGGTTAGTACTTTTGTGAAACAGCATAATAGAATTCCTATTTTTTGGGATGATATGGTATTCAAAGCTACGGGTCTTTATCAGACTACTTGGAATCCTAAAATGTCGGAACAAGATATAAAGACAATATGGTATAATAACAAGTATAAATTGGATGGTAATGTTGAGTTGTTTCCTGAAAATGTAGTTTATATGCGATGGAACTACAGTGATCCACAAGTATTAGGGACCTCATTGGCGATTGATTGGTATAATTCTAATAACTTGAGTGTGATGCCTGCTACTGCTTCTCAGACAATATGGCCACTACTTCCGCGAAATCATTCTAATTTTCAACCAATAAAAGACTTCTGCAAGATTGCTGTTGATAAAAAATTAAATGGCATTCTGTGCACTGAATGGGATAATTGCTCTATTCATTTTGATGAAACCTTTTGGAGGGGTCGATATTTCTTCTCTATGTTCAGTTGGAATTATAAAGATATTACTTTTAATCAGGCAAAGATAATGTTTCGTCACAGGTTTTATGGACCTCAGTTAAGTGATTCTTCCTTTGAATTTCAAGATATCATGGAACAGAGTCTTGATTTTTGGGAAGAAGCTTTAGTTGAAAAGGGGGGAAGAATTACATATCCTGGAGCACATAAAAAATATATTTCAACAAGTTTTGATTTGATTGATTTACCAGACCCATTAAATATTGGAACATGGAGCGAAAAATATAAAAAGAAAATCAATGATGCAAAAGAAGCAATAAAACAATATGACATTATTAAAAGTAGATTAGAAAATTCAATAAAAGCGTCTAATAGGAATCGTTATTCACTATCATTATTGAACGAGATTAACGAAGTACAGATATATCCAGCTAAATTGTTGCTTTTATTAAATAAGTACGATCAAGCTACTTTAGGAAATAAGAAGATTGTAATCAGGCAAATTCAGGAGTGCATTAATGATTTTGTAGAAACTAGAAAAGATTTTGAAAAAGTATTTTCTGTAGAAAGGATAATGATTGATCCTTGTGACAACTGTCATATAGATCATGCACCTAATAAAATTGTGAATACAGATTGGATATATCTTTTCGAAATTGCTATGAATAATAAAATTTCAGAATGGATAAAAACAAAATAAAAAATAATTAAGTATAAAAGGATAAATTAGGTGAAGCTTAAATATATCTTGCTTAAGTATAAAATGGAAAAAGAAGTTTAAAATAAAATTACAGAAGCAAGTTTTCATTAAAGCTCTACGATAAATCTTCAGGCAATAAATTAGAAGTATATTAATACTGTTAATTTCTGCTTTAAACATATTAGGAATTTTTGCTTATTGGTTTTATGTAAGCTTTTTGAGTGCCGGTTGCAGATAAATTTAAGCTTACTATTTAAAAGCAATAGACTTGATAGGAGGGACTAAAAAAAATGAAAAATGTTTCATAACGATAAGGGTTAAATATATAAATAAACATTTAAAAGCAAAATTAAAATGAGTGTAAAAGAAACAGGAGTAAGCTATTATGGATTAAGTTATCCGGAACATGCCGAGAAAGATTTTAAAGAGATGATAAATCACAATTGTAATGCAGTCCTTTTGGCGCTTACTGAATTTGACATTGATTTTTGGTTTCCTAATATTGTTAAAATAGCTAAAGTAGCTAAAGATTTAGGTTTAAAGGTGTATTTAAATACGTGGGGTATTGGCAAATGGTTTGGAGGAGAACCACCAAGTGTATTTTTAAATAATAATCCGGAAAATAGACAAGTTTCAGCTTTTACTAATGAGAAGCTTTCTGCAGTTTGCTTTAATACAAGGGCTTTCAGAGATTATTTTTACGGTATAATTGAGAAATTGGTAACTGAAATTGATGCAGACGGTTTTTTCTGGGATGAGCCTCATTATGCGCTTCCTAAAAGTTACGCATCCATAACCGGCGGAGCCGGAGATGATTGGTCTTGTTATTGCCCTATTTGTAAAGCACAATTCAAAGAGCGTTTTGGATATGATATGCCAAAGATATTGACTAAAGAGGTAGTTGCATTCAGAGAAGATACTGCTCTTGATATATTGGTAAATGCTGCAAAAATTATAAAAAAAATTCGTCCTGATAATAAGGTAATTGCTTGCGTTCATGCCACAATTAACACGTACTATGTAAAAGAGAACAGAGGATATGATGATTGGGATAAAGTGGCAAAAGTAGATGAGTTTGATGTGTTTAGCACAACTATATTAAAATATGAGTTACCTCGCAGTTATTTTAAATCAATTACTCAACGTACAATTGATATTGCTAAAAAGTATGGTAAGGAATCTCAGCGTTGGATAATGGGTTATTATCAAGAGCCGGAAAACTTAGAGGAAATTAAAGAAATTGCTCATCTCTATAGCAACATGGGAGTTGAAAGCCTTTTTGCATGGACCTATCGCGGAGGCTACGGAACCGTATTGGCAGCTCCCCATGCTCTTGAGATGTGGAATATGCTGGGTGAAGCTTACGGGGAAGTTTTAGACAATAAATATAAAATTAAAAACTAAATTAAAAAAAATGGAATCATCTGATTTGGGTTTTTTAGATAAAACTATTGACTTACTAAAAAGAGTAAGAGAAAATCAATCTGAAAATATTGATAAAGCTACTGATCTTATGATAGAAGCCATTAAGTGTGATGAACTTATTCATGTATATGGAGGTGGTGGTCACACAACATTGGTTATGGGCGAGATGTTCTTTCGTGCTGGTGGTCTTGCCAATATTAACCCAATAATGGAAACAGGACTTTCTGTTTTTAATCAAGCCCTAAAATATTTAGAGCTTGAGAGAACTGTAAATTATGGAAGCTCTATTGTTAAATATTACAAAATTCAAAAAGATGAAGTTTTTATTATTTTCCATAACATAGGAATTAATCCTGCTACTATTGATGCTGCTTTAGAGGCAAAAAAGGCAGGTGCAAAAATCATAGCTGTGAGTTCATCTTATTGGCAAAATGAAATGTCTGAAAAACATTTTATTCGTCATCCAAATAAAATGAATTTGTTTGATATTGCTGATGTTTGTATTGATGATTACAATCCAGTTGGCGATGCTTTGTTAAAAATTGATGGACTGGACACACCATTTGCTCCAGTTTCAAACATTGTTGATTTTTATATTGCTCACTGGCTAGAAATTGATACAATAAATAAATGTATTCAAGAAGGCATCACTCCTCCGGTTTGGTCGAGCGCCAATGCTCCCGGAGGTGATGAAATCAATGCAAAACACATTAATAAATATAGCCCTAGGGTAAAATCTTTATAATTAAAATATATAATGATTGTGCAAGACGAAATAGTTAATGCATTACAAAAATTAATGCAAAAATATAAAATAAAATCGCATCCCAGATATAACTTACTAATGTTTCGCAGTTACAAAATGTGCTGATATAAAGATAAATAAGTTAATA
>CAZLZJ010000049.1:0-16932 GCA_964563975.1 uncultured Prolixibacteraceae bacterium | reverse complement strand
ACGAGAATTTACTTTTTATTTTTATGTTTTTTGTTGCTGGCCGGTTGTTCCGGCAATAACAGCACACAAACTGAAATTGTCCGTAAAGTAAAACTTGAACCTGTCAGACAGGCCGATTCTTTGCAGGTTAAATATTTTCCGGGCATAATAAAAGAGGCAAATGAAATAAACCTTGCATTCCGGGTTGCAGGGCCGATTTTAAAAATTTTTGTCAATATCGGTGATTATGTTAAAGCCGGCCAGGTGGTTGCTCAGATTGATACCCGCGATTATGCAGTTCAGTTAGAGGTTGCACAGGCACAATATGATCAGGTAAAGGCAGAAGCTGACAGGGTAATTGAACTGTATAGCCGTCAGAGTGTTACCGAAAATGATTATGATAAGGCTGTTTCCGGATTGAAAATGGTGGCAGCACAGCTTAAAAATGCTGAAGATCAGTTAAATGATACAAAATTAACCGCACCGGTTTCCGGTTATATAAATAAAGTTAATTTTTTGGAAAATGAGCTTGTTGATGCAGGGATGCCTGTTTTTTCGATGATTGATGCCGGACATTATCATGTAGAGGTGGAAATTCCGGTATCATTATATATAAACCGTAATAAAATTGTCTCTTTTTCGGCTGTTCAGCAAATTGTTTCAGATAAGTCCTTTCCATTGCAGCTGCTCACTGTCAGTAAAAAAGCCAGCAATAATCAGCTTTACAGGCTTCAACTCGGATTTAATCCGTCAGGTTATCCAAAGCTTGCCCCGGGTATGGATGTGCAGGTAATTATCTGTTATGCCGGTGATGCCGGGGCACAGGTTTGTGTTCCTTTGAGTGCTCTTTTTAGCGAAGGCGATAAATCGTATATATGGGTATACCGGTCTGACGGTACTGTTCAAAAACGGGAAGTGGTTACCGGTAAACTTACGGGCGATGGCCGTATTCGCATTGTAAGTGGTGTCCGGACAGGTGAACAGGTTGTGGTGTCAGGAGTAAATCAGCTTACTGAAAATGAAAAGGCAGAACCTCTAGAGCCCGTTTCTGAAACAAACGCAGGAGGGCTTTTATGATGCGTCTTACTGAAATTACTTTTCAAAGAAAAGCCATTATCTGGTTTATGATGTTTTGTATGGTGGCCGGGGGGATCATGGCTTTTTATTATATCGGCAAATTGGAAGATCCTGAGCTGGTAGTTATGCAGGCTGAGATAGTTACTCTTTATCCCGGTGCTTCGGCTCACGAAGTTGAGATGCAGGTTACCAATATAATTGAGGAAGAGCTGAATACATTACGGGACGTGGAAACTATCCGTTCGAAATCAATGGCTGATCTTTCTGTTGTTTCTGTTACACTTGAACTTACCGTTCCTCAGAATGAGATTGAGCAACGGTGGGATTTTTTGCGGCGCCGTATGGGTGAAGTAGTGGCTAAATTACCGGCAGGGGCGCAAACACCTATGGTTTTTGATGACTTCGGTGATGTCTATGGAATGTTTTATGCAATGACCGGCGATGGATTTTCTTATAAAGAGATGAATAGGATGGCTCAGTATATTAAACGGGAAATGCTCGATATAAAAGGAGTTGCCCGTGTTGAAATATATGGAGATCAGCAGCCGGTTACCGAAATTGTTTTTTCTCCTTCTAAGATGGGCGGTTTGGGTGTATATCCTTTTCAGGTTTTAGCCGCTTTAAACGGACAAAACGTTACTGTTTACCCCGGAGCGCTTCAAACAGGTAACCGGCTGATGGGCATTGCAGTCGACGGGAAAATCAGATCTGTTGATGATGTGGGTAATGTTATGATAAAAAACATTGATGGGACCTTGTTCAAATTATCAGATATAGCTGAAATAAACGAAGTCTATATTGAACCTTCCCGGAATACAATGTATCTGAATAATAAAAAAGCAATTGGTATCTCTCTTTCAATGGAATCGGGTGAAAATATAGTAGAGGTGGGGAAGAGGGTTGAAAAACGTTTGTCTGAAATTCAAAATAATATTCCGGTTGGCTATGAGTTTGAAAAGGTCTTTTTTCAGCCTGATCTTGTAAAAAATGCCATTAATGGTTTTATGTGGAATCTGGCAGCTTCAGTGCTTATAGTAATTGCTGTGCTGATGGTTTCAATGGGCTTTCGAAGTGGTGTTATAATTGGTGTCGGGCTGGTACTTACAATATTGGCTACATTTCCCATTTTACTGGCTGCCGGAGGTACTTTACAGCGAATCTCTTTAGGGGCTTTTATTGTAGCAATGGGTATGCTGGTTGACAATGCAATAGTGGTTATTGACGGGATACTGGTCGATATGAAGAAAGGTGTAAAAAGAGAAAAGGCTTTGATCCAACCTGCTGCACGAACTGCCTGGCCTTTATTGGGAGCTACCTTTATTGCGGTGGTTGCTTTTTTGCCGGTATTTCTTTCTAAGGATGCGGCAGGAACTTATGGTCGTGATCTTTTTGTTGTATTGTCTATTTCGCTTTTGGTCAGCTGGGCATTGGCTATGACCCAGGTGCCCCTGTTTTCGGGTATATTCCTGAAACAGAAGAACAGAGGGAAAGATAAACTTTTATATGGCAGCCGGGGATATAGAGTGTTTAGGCGTTTACTGGCTTTTTTGCTTTCTCACAAAACATTAACATTAACCATATCCGTTTTATTACTGCTTGTTGCAGTAGTAAACTTTAACAATATTAAAAAGACATTTTTCCCGGATTTTAATTATAATCAGGCATATATTGAATATAAGCTGCCTGTTGGTTCCGGTCCTTTGGCGGTACAGCAGGATTTGCAGAAAATCACAAGTTACTTGTTGTCACTTGATGAGGTGGCACAAGTGGTTTCAAGCCAGGGGCGAACACCCGCCAGGTATTGCCTTGTCAGGCCTATGGGAGAGGCAGCCGATAATTATGGCGAGTTGATTGTGGATTTTGCAGATTATGAAAATATGATTCGTATGAAGCCGGTGCTGACTGAATATCTGCATAATAATTTTCCTGACGCACGAATACGCATCCGTAAATATAATTTGTCAATTAAAGCATCGCATACCGTTGAGGTTGAATTTACCGGCCCTGACCCTGCAGTACTTCGTGAATTAAGCAGAAAAGCTAAAGATATATTTTTCAATAATCCCTATATAGATCCTTATACCGTTGAAGATGATTGGGAACCAATGGGTCAGGCATTGGTAGCCGGTTTTAATCAGCAGGCGGCAAGCAGAGCAGGCACTACCCGTTCTGATGTGGGAATGGCAATTCTGACTGCAACAGGCGGTCTTCCGGTAGGTGAGTATTTTGAAGGACAGACACGTGTGGGGATTGTAATGAAATTGCGTAATCCCGATGGATCAAAAATAGAAGATTTGGAAAATATTCCGGTTTGGAGTATGATGCCCGATTTTTCCGGAGTGGATGAGAATACCCTCAGGGAGCTCCTTACAGGAATAAAATCAACTGATGAGCTTACAAAAGAGCTTATAAGCCCGGTGCCTTTAAGTGCCGTTACCAAAGGAATTGACCTTGACTGGAAGGAACAGGTTGTAAGGAGGGTAAACGGACAGCGTGCCATTCAGGTGCAGTGTGAACCTCTTGACGGAAACAGTCCGGCATTGGCGCGAAAAGCCATGCTGAAAGAGATTGAATCAATTCCTCTGCCCGACGGATATAAATTTGTATGGGTGGGAGAACACGAGCTGCAGGGTGATGCATTACGTAATATTTTCAGGTATCTGCCTATTTCAGTAATGCTTATTATTGTAACTCTCATTTTACTTTTTAATGATTTCAGGAAACCTCTGATTGTACTTTTATGTATTCCGATGGCTTTTATTGGTATTGTACCGGGAATGATCCTGGCCGGACAGCCTTTTACTTTTATGGCAATAATAGGATCTTTCGGACTTATGGGAATGATTGTGAAAAATGCAATTGTTTTGTTAGATGAGGCTGAAATACTTATTTCCGCCGGTAATCAGAAGTATAATGCTCTTATTGATGCTACTATTTCGCGTACCCGGCCTGTTCTGCTTACTTCGGTTACAACCATCTTAGGGATGATGCCGCTGCTTACAGACCCCATGTATGCAAGTATGGCTGTGGCAATAATCAGCGGATTACTGGCAGGAACGCTTATAACCCTGGTTTTTGTACCAATTTTATATGCTGTTTTTTATGGAGTAAAACGAATTGAGAAATCTGAAATAACAATATAATTAGCATTATGAAGGTAATATATAATATTTTGGTTTTATTATTGATAACATTTCTTACTCCTGTGTCGGCACAAGAACAAATGACAATTAAGCAGGCAAGGGAGATGGCACTTCGGAAAAGTGAAAATATGAAGCTGGCGGCAATGCAACAGGAGAAGGCTGAATTGCAGAAATCGGTTGCAAAGGCTATGCGTCTTCCGGGTATTTCAGCTTCAGCCACCGGAATTTATAATGAAAAGGATTTTGAGATGGAGCTGATTCTGCCTACCAATAAACCAAATATGCTTACAGGCGAACTGGAACCCAATATTATGACAAATCCTGTTACCGGTGAGCCGGTGATCGGCCCTGATGGTAATCCGGTTTTTAATATGTATGCATGGATGCCCTTGGATATAAGTTTAAGCGGAGCATATCTGGCCGGAGTAGCATTGGAGCAACCGGTTTATACCGGCGGAAAAATCAATGCAGGTAATAAAATGGCTGATATTGGGATAGAGATGGCCGGTGAGAATAAAGTACTGCAGCAGGTTAATACCATAGCAGAAGCAGATAATGCATATTGGGCATATATTTCGGTTACCGAAAAAGTTAAACTGGCACATAAAGCTGTGGATATGTTGGATAAGTTGGTGATAAAAGCCCGGGATGCACACGATGTGGGAATGTCGGGCAGAAACGATCTGATGAAAGCAAGGGTAGAGTATAATAAAGCAACTCTTAATTTACAAAAGGCGCAAAATGGCTTAGAACTGAGCAGGATGAATTTATGTCGCATTACCGGCCTCCCTTTTAATACCATGATCATAGCTGTCGATACAGTTATCCGGGTAAGATTACCCGGAGAAACAGATTTAAGTGAAGAGCTTTACAGTCATCGTCCCGAATTTCGATTGTTACAAAAAAATATAGATATGCAGGAACAACAAATACGAATGACAAAAGCAGATTTCCTGCCGGTTGCAGGTATTCAGGCCGGATATAACCATATTGGCGGTATTAAATTCAGCGGAACCGATTTTAAAAATAGCTCTCTTAGTATGCTGGCTTCAGTAAAGATCCCATTATTTCATTGGGGTGAGGGAATGAAGAAGATCAGTTCGGCTAAAATTGATAAAGAGATGTCTGCATTAGAGCTGGAAAAAAACATACAACTGCTTCAACTTGAAGCAGAGCAGTCGCGGCTTAACCTGCATTTGGCGTGGGAGCGTATAAAAATGAATGAAACAGCTTTGGAACAGGCTGAAGAAAATCTGCGGGTTGTGAGAGATAATTATGAGGTAGGAATGGAAACTGTCAATGAACTATTGATAGCTCAAACAAACTGGCAACAGGCTTTCAGTGAATTAATAGATTCCAGAACAGATTTTAAAATGAGAGAGACTGAATGGCTTAAGACAACCGGAAGGTTAGGAATAGATTGATTTTTAGCCCGTTCTGAAATTACAGCAAAATGTTTAATGAAAGGATTCCGATAAAAGAGTATACTGTAATATTTAAATAATTTATTATTTTTGAGTAAAGCTTTTTTAAATTATATGGGTAACAGAGAACTACATTTTCTTAGCAGACTTTCTGCATATACCCTCAAAAGTTTTTTAATCAGGGTTTTATTGGTTAGTGGAGTGGGATTGCTTTTTCTGTTTTTTGCCATTGAGATTACAGGTGATAAAAATATCAGAGTAACCGGGCTTGAATATTTTCAGGTAGTGCTTATTTTTAATGTTATCAGTGAAAGCAACGTATTTTTAGACCACCTGGGGGAACGGTTTTTTCCTATTCCCGAGAAGTTGAGCCTCAGAGTGGTATTGCATATTTTGGTTAGTCTTATTATTGCAAACGGATCGGTTTTTTATTTTTTACTGATTGTAAAAGATGCTCTCTTTTTTACACATCCTATTGTGCAGTTGATGATGCTTTTCGGACTGATCTTTATTTTTATTCTGATTTTGGTATCGGTTACCCTTCGTATTATTGAAAAATGGATTTTTTCTGTCAGACAGCTTGAAGATATAAAAAGGATGAAGCTAAAGAGCGACTATAATTCACTGCAGGCTCAGCTAAATCCCCATTTTTTGTTTAATAATCTCAGTGTTTTAAAGTCAATGATAACTTTTGAGCCTGAAGCTGCAGTCCATTTTACACAAAACTTTACTGATGTTTATCGCTATGTTTTGCAAAGTAAAGATAAAGCAACGGTTAAATTAGAAGATGAACTGGAGTTTATCGAAGCATACATTGCCATTCATAAAGAGAGGATGGGTGAGGCACTGCAGGTAACAACAGAAATCAGCGCCTCTGATTTAAAAAAAGAGATACCGCCTCTTGCCTTGCAATTATTGGTTGAAAATGCTTTGAAACATAATACTGCATTTAAAGATGCTCCACTGAAAATATCAATAAAATCATCAGGAGGAAATTTATTGGTTGCCAATAATTTAAATCCTAAAGAGTCCGAATTTTCTGAAGGAACCGGATTGCAAAATCTTATTGATCGCTACTCTTTATTGACAGATATGCAGGTGTTTGTGGATCATGGCAGTGAGTTGTTTAAAGTTGAGATTCCACTTTTATGAATTTACAAATGATCATAAAATTATACTTAGATAAAACCCCATGAGGGATGATGTTAATTTTTATTAAATTATATTCGAATGAAAATTATACTGATTGAAGATGAGATATATAACCTTCGGTTGCTTGAGGAGATGATCAGGAAACTAAGACCCGGGTGGGAGATTTTAAAAACATTTGACAGTGTAAAGGCTACTGTAAGCTGGTTGCAGAAGAATCCCCATCCGGACTTGCTGTTTATGGATATTCAGCTTGCTGATGGATTGTGTTTTTCTATTTTTGACCGGGTGGATGTAAAGAGTATGGTTATTTTCACAACAGCTTATGACAATTATGCTCTTCGCGCTTTTAAAGTTAACAGTATTGATTATTTGCTAAAACCTTTTAAAGAGAAAGATCTGGAAGCAGCTATTGAAAAGTTTGAAAATTTTTGGTTTTTTATTGACAGGAAAAATATTATCCATAATTATGCAGAAGTTTTGGATGCTGTGAGGAGAGGTGAAAAGAAGTTCCGTAAAAGAATTTTAGTGTCTAAAGGTCCGGCATTTTATAGTCTCATGACCGATGATATAGCATATTTTTACAGTGAAAGCAGGATAACAACTGCTGTTACTTTCAGGAAGCAAAATCATATTGTCGATTTTTCGCTTGATGCCTTAGAGGAGGAGCTTGATCCTGCTGTTTTTTTCAGGGCAAACCGTCAGATTATAGTTAATATTAACTCGGTGGACAGAGTGGACAACTATTTTGGCGGTAAGTTAAAAGCCAGGCTCAATCCTCCATTTCATGAGATGGTTGTTGTAAGCAGATTGAAGGCAAAGGACATTAAACAGTGGCTTGGCAAATAGATACCGGTTTAGTTTTTTTTACGATTATTTATTTCATCTCTCAATATGGATGCTTTTTCATAATCTTCATTTTGAACAGCTTCGTTCAGCAGTTCTTCCAGCTCCTGAATTGTATAACGTGTAAAAGGAGATGCTTTGGATGTTCCGCCCGGCTTCTCCCGGGAAGCAGGCTCGGTTTTTTTAATATCATCAGCTTCAAGAATAATGCCGGCTTTAGATAAAATTTCTTCAGTAGTGTAAATCGGACATCTGAAACGAAGAGCCAGGGCAACAGCATCTGAAGTCCTTGAGTCGACCCTGATCTCTTTGCCGTCCATTTCACAAAGAAGTTCAGAATAGAATATCCCCTCCTCTAACTTATAAATAGTTACTTCAATTAATGAAATTTCAAATGCAAGAGCTATATTTTTTATCAAATCGTGTGTTAATGGACGGGGAGGCTTCAGCCCTTCTAATTGAATGGCAATTGCCTGCGCTTCAACCGGGCCGATTATTATGGGCATTCTTCTGTCCCCATTTTCTTCTGATAAAACAAGAGCATATGCACCGGATTGTGTTTGACTTACCGAGAGTCCAAGAATATTTAAACGTACCTTTTGCATCCCACAATTTAATCGGGTTTTTTATAGAAACAAATATAACAATCATTTTTATTAATATTCAGTCTTGCCTTTGAATTATGTTTGACTGGAAAAATGTTTATTAATTATTTGCCAGATTTATAAAAATAACTACTTTTGCAGTCCGAAATTAAAATCGTTCAGGCATAAAAAGAGATTGCATGAAAGCTGTCCGCCTGACGGTAAAATTAAAATTTGTTTTTATGTACGCGATTGTGGAAATAGCAGGCCAACAGTTTAAAGTTGAAAAGGACAAAAAAATATTTGTTCACAGCCTTGATGCATCTGAGGGCGACATAGTGGATTTTGAAAAGGTGTTGCTTATTGAAAATGAAGGCAAGGTTGATGTTGGAACTCCTGTGTTGGAAGGTGCTAAAGTGACAGTTAAGGTGCTTGAGCATGTAAAAGGTGATAAGGTGCTGGTGTTCAAAAAGAAAAGAAGAAAAGGCTATAAAAAACTAAATGGACACAGACAGCGGTTTACAAAAGTTCAGATTGAAAATATTGTTGGGTAACTAAAATTAATTTGCCATGGCTCATAAAAAAGGTGTTGGAAGTTCGAAAAACGGACGCGAATCAGAAAGCAAACGATTAGGAGTGAAAATTTACGGCGGTCAGTTTGCTAAGGCAGGTAATGTTTTAGTTCGCCAGCGGGGAACTAAGCATTATCCCGGTAACAATGTTGGTATTGGTAAGGATCATACCTTGTTTGCCCTTATCGACGGTACGGTGGAGTTCAGAAAAAAAAGAAAAAACCGGTCATATGTATCTGTTTTTCCCCGGGAAGATGTTGAGGTAGCAGTGGCCATATCTGATAATGGCGGCAAAATGGCCGAATCAGATATAATGCCGGCAGACAAAGGTAGTGTTATTGCAGAAGTTGAAGAAAAAGAGAGTATTGATGATCTTAAAAAGATAACGGGAATAGGCCCTAAAATTGCTGAGCTATTAAGCACGGCCGGGATTGTTTCTTATAAAGATCTTGCTGCTGTGCCTGTTGATAAGTTAAATGAAATTCTTGCGGAAGCAGGAAGTTATTATGCTTCAAAAGATCCGGCTCCATGGATTGAGCAGGCTAAAGCGATGAGTGAATAATCAGGTAAAATATAAACTGTTAAAATATATGGAAAATCTCCTGTGCTATCGGCAGGAGATTTTTTTATGTTAGATTTGCAATAGAAAATCTAATTGGTTATGCTTAATTTACGATTTATTCAGGAAAATCCTGAGTTGATAATTAAAAAGCTGGAAATCAGAAATTTCGATGCTTCTGAAATAGTTAAGGATATTGTCGGGCTTTACGACAGAAAGAGGAGAGTTCAGGGACTGGCAGATCAGGCTAAGGCTGAAATGAATCATATTTCAAAAGAGATCGGGGAGTTGATGAGGGAAGGAAGGGAAGAGGAAGTTGCTGCTGCACGCAAAAAAACATTGAAGCTGAAAGAGATAATAAAGAAGTATGACAAGGAATTTGCCGGGATTGATGAGGAAGTCAGTGAGCTTCAGGTACAGCTGCCTAATTTGCCTCATGAGTCTGTCACTTCAGGCAGGGGAGCGGAGGATAATACCGTGGTTAAATCCGGAGGGGTCATTCCTTCAAAAAATGAATTGTCCTTACCTCATTGGGAGCTTGCCAGAAAGTATAATCTGATAGATTTTGAGCTGGGAGTAAAAATAACCGGTGCCGGATTTCCGGTATATCGTGGTAAAGGATCGCAACTGCAGCGCGCTCTTATCAGTTTTTTTCTTGATGAAAACAGAAAAGCAGGATATGAAGAGGTTCAGCCACCTCTGTTGGTGAATGAAGATTCCGGCTTTGGAACAGGACAGCTTCCTGATAAAGAGGGACAGATGTATCATGTTACTGCTGACAATTTTTACCTGATTCCGACAGCTGAAGTTCCGGTTACAAATCTTTACAGGGATGTGATACTTGAAGCAGATCAGCTGCCGGTTAAAAATACAGCATACAGCGCCTGCTTTCGGCGTGAAGCGGGATCGTACGGAAAAGATGTAAGGGGGCTGAACCGGCTTCATCAGTTTGATAAAGTTGAAATTGTGCAAATAGCATCTCCCGACAAGTCGTACGAGGCTCTGAAAGAGATGGTCGGCCATGTTGAATATCTTGTGAATAAGCTTGAATTACCATATCGTATTGTAAGGTTATGCGGAGCTGATCTGAGTTTTACTTCGGCATTGACATACGATTTCGAGGTATTTTCTGCAGCACAGGAAAAATGGCTTGAGGTTAGTTCAGTTTCAAACTTTGAAGAGTTTCAGTCAAACCGGCTGAAGTTAAGGTATAGAGATCAGGGGGCCAAAAAAAATCGATTTACCCATACTTTAAATGGCAGTGCATTGGCACTTCCGAGGATTGTAGCTGCCCTGTTGGAAAATAATCAGACAGATAAAGGGATTAAAATACCACTTGCTTTAGTGCCGTATACCGGTTTTGACATGATTGGTTAAAAATAATTTAACAGTATAGACGGAGTCCGTAATAACGATTTAAGATTTTTTAATTCTTTTTTGAGGCGCCTTAAATGGTACAAAGTGTAGGGAACAGATTAACAACTACAATTATCAGGCAAGCAGAAAAATCGGGTTATTTTTGTGCTGCCGGGAAGATGCCTGTTAATCCGGTAGTTCATGAATTGAGAAAATCTTTTAAGAGATTAAGGGCGTTGTTGCGTTTTTATATTGAGTTGTCTGAACATCCTGCCGGTCTCATAATTAAAGAGATAAGACAATATGGCAGACTGCTTGCCCCTTTGAGAGAGTCAGCAGTAAATATAGAACTGTTTAATAAAGAGATTGCAAAGAATAAATTATTTTCCGAACGTAAAATAAAAGCTGCAAGAGAGCTTTTGGTACAACGAAATAAATTTCTTATTGAAAACAGTTTTGTCAGGAATAATATGTGCGGCAACATACACAAATATCTTGAAGGACTTATACAGGGTTTTGGCGTGCAACCGGCTGCTCTTACTAAAGTTCATTTTTTCAGAGAGGTTAGCCGGAGTTATTTGAAAAGTATTGCGTGTTATCAGCAGCTTGGTCCCGATCCGCATCCCGAACAGCTTCACTCTCTGAGAAAAAGGATGAAGAGATTGTTTTATCAGATAGACTTTCTCAGGTTTCTTCATCCTAAGTTTTTCAAACTAAAAACAAATCAGCTTAATAAGATTAATGATCAGCTTGGGAATGACCACGACCTGTATATTTTTTTCACTGAAATTAATTCCGGGATATGCGGGTTTAATGCAGATGAGTTGTTTATATTGGATAATCAGGTTGATCATCTGCGAGAGCTGAATCAGCTGAAATTATATCCTAAACTGAAGCAGTTTTTCATAATGGCTCCTTCAGAATTTGACCAAAAAATGGAGGAGTTTTTTAAGTTATAATTTTACGTTTAATTTTTTAATATCGGATTTATCTTTGCAGTTTTCCAGTAATTTGCAATTAGTCATATTTAAAACAGGGTGCTTATATCCGGGAGCAATTTCGCAAAGGGGGGTCAGTACAAAAAGACGGTCATGAAGCCTTGGATGGGGGACCTTTAATATTGGAGTATTTATAATTTTGTAATCGTAGTAGAGTATGTCAATATCCATTTCTCTGGAAGTATAAATCCCTTCAATACGTTTGCGGTTAAAAGAATCTTCAATTTGCATAATTTCGGCAATCAATTTTTCCGGCATTAAACTTGTTTCAATTTTAATCACCATATTCCAGAAATTATCATTGGAAGTGAAACCCCACGGGGGAGTTTCATAAATTGACGAACTGCCGGTGACCTTGCCGAGCTTTTTCTGTATCAGAACCTTAGCTTTATAGAAATTGTATTTTTTATTTCCAATATTTCCACCTATTCCTAAATAAACTTCATGCATTTACTTTATATTTGTATATCCGTATATATAAGGATAAATTTATAAAATATATAAATGCAGGTTCCAAACAGTTGAGATTTTATTACGATATCTTTAATCAGTAATCAATAACTTTAAATACTTTATTCGATGAAGGATTTTTTTAAGTATGTATTGGCAACAATAGTAGGTATTTTTGCAGTGTCAATGATAAGCATGGTTATGTTTTTCTTTATGGCAGGAATAATGGTTGCATTGTCAGAAAAACAGGGATTCGTCAGGGATAATTCCATGCTGATTATTAACCTTGAACGTTCGATAGTTGATCGTGCTCCAAATGATCCTTTTCAAAATCTGGGAATTCCCGGATTTGAAAAGATGAAGACTATCGGATTGGACGAAATTCATTCTGCCCTTGAAAAAGCTGTGACAGACGACCGGATTAAGGGAGTTTTCCTGAAGCTTTCCGTAATTAACGGGGGAATGGCCTCGGTTGAAGAGATCAGAAATGAGTTGATAACATTTCGGGAAAAATGTGATAAGCCGGTTTATGCTTATGGTAATGCTTATGATCAAAAAGCATATTATCTGGCAACAGTAGCCGACAAATTAATTGTTCATCCTTTGGGGTCGGTTGATTTCAGAGGCCTTGGCGGAGAAATGATGTTTTTTGTAAATGCGCTTGAAAAGGCCGGTATTGAAATGCAAATTGTCAGGCATGGAAAGTTTAAGTCGGCCGTTGAACCTTTTATGCTTGAGAAGATGAGCGATGAAAACAGGGAGCAGCAACTTACATATATGAACAGTCTGTGGAATCATATGTTAGAGGGTATTTCAAAATATAGAAATATTCCGGTCGAAAAGCTGAATGAGTTGGCAGATCAGGTACAAACTTTTCATTTGGGAGAGAAGATTGTAAGTACGGGTCTTGTAGATGCTGCAAAGTATAAAGATGAGGTGATTGATGACCTTCGTGAAATTACAGGCACTGAAATGAAAAAGGGTGTTCCGGTTATTAATGCAGGGAATTATGCTAAGATGCCGTCAAAGGATAAAAAGAAGAAATTAAGCAGGAATAAGATTGCAGTTATATATGCCGGCGGAGAGATAGGCGCCTCTATGGGAGGGAATGCCATTATTGGCGAAGAGCTTGGCAAAGAGATCAGAAAAGTACGCCGGGACAGTAGTTATAAAGCTATAGTGCTCAGAGTTAATTCGCCCGGGGGAAGCTTGTTTGATTCTGAAGTGATTTGGCGTGAAGTTAAGTTGGCAGCTGATGAAAAAACAATGGTTGTCTCCTTTGGTGATGTTGCTGCCTCCGGAGGATATTATATTTCATGCGGTGCCGACCGGATAGTTACACAACCAAATACAATAACAGGTTCTATAGGTATTTTTGGGATGATACCAAATTTTGGAGAGTTACTGAATAAAAAGATTGGGATATCAACAGATGTTGTGAAAACAAATAAAAACTCTGATTTGCTCTCTGTTACCAGGCCAATGACTCAATATGAGAAAGACCTTATGCAGGAATATATCGAAGATGGTTATGACCTTTTTATATCGCATGTTGCCGAAGGTCGCGGATTAACAAAGGAACAGGTTGATGAGATTGGGCAGGGGCGTGTGTGGAGTGGTATCAGTGCAATGGAATTAAATCTTGTCGATAAATTTGGCGGGTTAAATGAAGCTATTGAGCTGGCTGCCGAAATTGAAGGAGTTGAAGATTACCGCACGGTTTCTCTCCCGGCACAACCCGACCCGTTTAGTCAGCTTTTTAAATCCGGTACCGATGATATTCGTACACGGTTCCTGAAAAGAGAGCTGGGCGAACAGTACCGTTATTATAAATATCTGAAAACAGCAGTCGGTTTGGAGGGTGTGTTTGCCAGAATGCCGTTTGATCTGTATATAAATTAAAATAAAGGAATGGTACCCGGGGCGGGACTTGAACCCGCACGGCCGTAGTATGGGCCATTGGATTTTAAGTCCAACGTGTCTACCTGTTCCACCACCCGGGCCTCCTTAAAATTGATATTGTGAACTGTTTTGTTGAGCGAGAAACGGGACTCGAACCCGCGACCCCGACCTTGGCAAGGTCGTGCTCTACCAACTGAGCTATTCTCGCATTTTGAACTGCATTTGGCAGGTGCAAATATATTGCTATTTTTTTATCTCACAAAATATAGAAAAAAAATTTACTCTTATTTTAGTCCGGTGAGTTTCTTAATATCATTTAATTTATTCAAGGCTTCAATAGGGGTAAGGTTATTAATATCCAGATGTGCAATTTCATTACGTATCTCTTTTAACACAGGATCATCAAGCTGATAGAAACTCAATTGAATCCCTTCTCTTTTTTCTCCTATCTCTTCTAAAGGCTTGGTTAGCTTTTCTTCTCCTTTACTGTTTTCCAATTTTTTGAGTATCTCTTCTGCTCTTTTTGTAATCGATTTAGGCATACCCGCCATGGCAGCAACATGTATTCCAAAGCTGTGGTTGCTGCCCCCCCGGGCTAATTTACGAAGAAATATCACTTTTTTACCCAGCTCTTTTACCGAGACATTATAGTTTTTAATACGAGAGAAGGAGTTTTCCATTTCATTTAATTCGTGATAGTGTGTGGCAAAAAGGGTTTTTGCTTTTGCCCCGGGGTGTTCATGCAGATATTCAACTATTGACCAGGCAATTGAAATGCCATCATAGGTTGATGTACCCCGTCCCAGTTCATCAAAAAGGATAAGACTCCGGTTTGAAATATTATTAAGTATACTTGCTGCCTCGTTCATCTCAACCATAAAGGTAGATTCGCCTGATGAAATATTATCGGAAGCTCCTACACGGGTAAATATCTTATCAACAAATCCTATTTTTGCCGATTCGGCAGGCACAAATGAACCGGTTTGTGCTAACAGTGCAATTAGTGCTGTCTGCCTGATAAGAGCAGATTTGCCTGACATGTTGGGACCTGTAATAATTATGATTTGTTGCTCCTTGTTGTCAAGAAAAAGATCATTTGCAATATATGACTCTCCCACGGGGAGTTGGTGTTCTATAACAGGGTGGCGGCCGTTTTTAATGTCTATGACCATACTTTCATTTACCTCCGGTTTGGAGTAGCCGTAGAGAGAAGCGCATGAAGCAAACGACATCAGACAGTCGGTTTGTGCCAGGATGTTGGCGTTAACTTGAATAGAAGGAATATATTCGCGTAATGCCAGCACAAGATTTTCATATATTTTTGACTCCAGCACTTGTATCTTCTCTTCTGCTCCCAGTATCTTTGATTCATATTCCTTTAACTCTTCGGTGACGTATCTTTCGGCATTCACCAATGTCTGTTTTCTTATCCACTCTGCGGGCACTTTATTTTTATGTGTATTCCTGACTTCAATATAATATCCAAAGACATTATTAAATCCTACCTTTAATGACGGAATGCCATGTTTTTCACTTTCCCGTTTTTGCAAAGAGATTAAATAATCTTTTCCCGAATAAGCTATATCCCTAAGTTTATCAAGTTCTTCGGATACTCCGGGAGAGATGACTTTCCCTTTATTGATTGCTGTTGGAGGATCTTCGACAATCTCTTTTTCTATCCTTTCCCTGATTTGATTACATGGATTTAACTGTTGTGCAAATTTTTTTAAAGTATCATTTTCACATGATGCACATCTCTCTTTGATTGGCAGTATAGAGGCAAGGGCATTTTTTATATGTACTGTTTCACGAGGATTTATTTTTCCGGCAGCAACTTTTGAAATCAGCCTTTCAAGATCGCCAATTTGTTTAAGATACCCTTCTATATACTCTTTCAGCTCCGGATTCTTTAAGAAAAAATCAACAACTTCCAGCCTCTCGTTAATAGCATCTGTATTTTTCAGCGGAAGTGCAATCCATCTTTTAATCAACCTGGATCCCATTGGCGTTATAGTTTTGTCTATAACACTTATAAGAGATTTGCCCCCTTCTTGTAAAGGGCTGAATAATTCGAGGTTTCGTATTGTAAACCGGTCGAGCCAAACATAATGCTCTTCTTCAATTCTGCTTAATCCCGTAATATGGCTTATCTGATTATGTTGGGTAATATCCATATAATACAGAATAGCACCTGAAGCAATAACAGAGAGTGACATATTCTGTATCCCGTATCCCTTGAGCGAGGAAGTTTCAAAATGTTTGGTCAGCCGGTCGGTGGCAGCATCAATAGTGTATATCCAGTCATCAAGATGGTTTGTATAATACCTGCTTCCAAAGGCCTCTTTAAACTCATTGTTACGGCCCCTTTGAAATAACACCTCTTTCGGCTGAAAAGAGTTGAGGAGTTTGTCAATGTAGTTATAACTTCCTTCTGCAGTAAAGAATTCACCTGTCGAAATATCAAGAAAGGCTATACCTGCCATATTTTTTTCAAAATGTATGGAGGCCAGGAAGTTGTTTTCTCTGTTTTCAAGGATATTTTCATTAATTGAAACACCCGGGGTAATTAGTTCCGTGATTCCTCTTTTTACAATCTTTTTTGTTGTTTTGGGATCTTCAAGCTGTTCGCAGATGGCAACTCTCTGGCCTGCCCTGACAAGCTTGGGAAGATAAGTGTCAAGTGCATGATAGGGAAATCCTGCAAGTTCTACATAACTGGCGGCGCCATTAGCTCTCCGGGTAAGTGTTATTCCCAATATTTCAGAGGATTTAATGGCATCCTCACCGAATGTTTCATAAAAATCTCCCACCCTGAAGAGAAGAACAGCATCAGGATGCTTTCCCTTAATTTTATAATATTGCTTCATTAAGGGAGTTTCAACATTTTTTTTAG
>CAZLZJ010000048.1:0-17565 GCA_964563975.1 uncultured Prolixibacteraceae bacterium | reverse complement strand
TTAATTTATTTGCTGTTTTGATAAATGCTTCCACAGCTTTGTCCATTTGCCATATAGTATGAGCTGCTGAAAGCTGGACCCGTACTCTTGCTTTTCCTCTTGGAACGACAGGATAACAGAATCCGGTTACATAAATTCCCTCTTTAAGCAGCTCATCAGCAAATTTAACTGCAAGGGGTTCATCATAAACCATCACCGGAATTATAGCGCTATTCCCTTTTACCAGGTCAAAGCCTGCTCTCTCCATTTGTGACCGGAAATAATGTGCATTTTCAACTGTTTTTGCCGGCAGGTTCGATCCTGCCAGTATCTCAAGAACTTTCAATGTAGCCCCAACTGTTGCGGGAGCAAGGGTATTTGAAAAAAGATAGGGCCGTGATCTTTGCCGCAGCATCTCTATTATCTCCCATTTACCGGAGGTGCATCCTCCGTTTCCTCCACCCAATGCCTTACCAAATGTTGTAGTTATTATATCGATTTTACCCTCTAATCCATAATATTCTGCTGTTCCTCTTCCATGATCTCCAATATAACCGGTAGCATGCGAATCGTCTACAAGTACAAGCGCACCGTATTTTTCTGCCAATTTGACAATTTCGGGAAGTTTTGCCATATCCCCATCCATTGAAAAGATACCATCAGTAACTATCAGCCTATATTTTGCATCAGCTGCTTCTTTTAAACAATTTTCAAGATCTTCCATGCAGGAGTGTTTATATCTAAATCGGCGCGCCTTGCATAATCTGATCCCGTCGATAATTGAAGCATGATTCAGCTCGTCGGAGATAACTGCAGATTCAGCTCCAAGCAGTGGTTCAAAAACACCTCCGTTTGCATCAAAGCAGGCACAGTATAGAATTGTATCTTCAGTACCAAGAAATTCAGACATTTTATATTCAAGGTCCTTATGGATTTTTTGTGTTCCGCAAATGAACCTGACTGACGATAATCCAAAGCCCCAGTCATTCATGATCTCCTGGGCTGCTTTTATCACCTCAGGGTGATTTGACAGTCCTAAGTAGTTGTTTGAGCAAAGATTCAAGACTGTTTCACCCGAAGATATCTGTATTTCCGGCCCCTGTGCTGATGTTATTATCCTTTCTGATTTATATAAACCCTGCTCTTTCAGTTCTTCTAAGGATATTCTGATATCTCTCACTAATTCCTGATTCATGATACTAAATTGTTAAGTTTATACCGATCGGTGAAATAATATATTAAATGTTTTTTCACAAATTTAATCATAATGTTGTGAAAATATTCAAGTTTACGAATCGTAAAAAAGGTATATTTGTTCTCTTACGAACTACTGCAGCTGTTGGAATTAAAAATGTTAAGAAAAAGATATCTTTGCATTGACTAAAAAAGATGAACGATGAATAACCGAAAAGTAAGGGTGAGGTTTGCTCCGAGCCCCACAGGGCCTCTTCATATAGGTGGTGTGCGGACTGCCTTATTTAACTATCTGTTTGCAAAAGGCTGTAATGGTGATTTTATCCTGAGGATTGAGGATACTGATCAGAAACGGTTGGTTCCCGGAGCCGAAAAGTATATTGTGGAGAGCCTCAAGTGGTGTGGCCTTAATCCCGATGAGGGGCCCGGCATAGGAGGTGGTTATGGCCCTTACAGGCAAAGTGAGCGAAAAGAGATTTACAAACAGTATGCCGATAAGCTTATTGAATCAGGGAATGCATATCTTGCATTTGATACCTTTGAGGAGATTGAACAGTTAAGGAGGAAGTCGGAATCAGAAGGAGAGATTTTTTCTTACGGTATCAATACCCGAAATAAGCTTAATAATTCACTGAATCTTTCACCGTCGGAAGTAAAAGAAAAGTCAGATAGTGGTGAACCTTATGTTATTCGTTTTAAAATGCCTGAGGATGAAGATATTTCAGAAAATGATTTAATCAGGGGGAGAGTAACATTCAATACAACTAAAAGCCTTGATGATAAAATATTGTTCAAATCAGACGGAATGCCTACATATCACCTGGCCAATGTTGTTGATGATCATCTGATGGGGATAACCCATGTTATCAGAGGTGAAGAGTGGCTTTCTTCATTGCCGCTTCATGTATTGCTATATCGTGCATTGGGCTGGGAGCCGGTTAAACCTCAGTTTGCCCATCTGCCTTTGATTTTTAAACCAAAAGGGAAAGGCAAACTTAGTAAAAGAGATGGTGATAAAATGGGTTTTCCTGTTTTCCCTTTGCAATGGCAGGATCCCTCAACGGGAGAATTTTTTCGTGGTTACCGTGAAGAGGGCTATTTCCCGGAGGCGGTTATAAACCTTTTGGCTCTGTTAGGGTGGAATCCGGGTACGGAGCAGGAATTTTTTTCCCTTGAAGAGCTGACTAAGGTTTTTACGCTTGACAGAGTAGTGAAATCCGGATCCCGCTTTGACCCTGAAAAAGCGCGGTGGTTCAACAAACATTATTTTCAGGCAAAAAGCGAAGAGGAACTGGCATATCTTTTTATTCCTGTACTGACAGAAAAAGGGGTTAAAGAGCCTGTTGAGAAAATAGTAAGGGTAATAGCTGAAATAAAAGATAGATGCGAATTTGTTTCAGACCTTTGGGAGCATGGCGGCTATTTTTTTATTGCACCTGTTGCTTATGATAAAAAAACTATTAAAAAGCATTGGCAAAATGATACTTCTGCAAAGCTTCTTACAATTGCCGGTCTGTTTTCCGGATATGAGAGGTGGGATGCAGAGTCAGTAAAGCAACAGTTTTCAGAATTTATTAATGGAAAAGAGTGGAGTTTTGGCTCAGTTATGATTCCTTTGCGATTATGCCTTGTAGGAGAAAGTAAAGGGCCTGACATATTTAAGATTTTTGAGTTACTTGGAAAAGATGAGGTTATAGCAAGAATAAAAAATGGAGTTGAAACAATCACCGGGGGTTTTATGGCTTCTGTTTAAATAGATAATTCAATATGCAATTTATTCCTGATTTTTTGGATATAGAAAGGGCCCGTGAACGTATAAAAAATTACATTAACCATACTCCTGTTTTTACTTCAGAAAGTATAAACAGGATAACAGGTTCCTCACTATTTTTTAAATGCGAAAATTTTCAGAAATCAGGAGCTTTTAAGTTCAGGGGGGCCTGCAATGCTGTTTTTGCCCTTGCTTCGCCGGGGATTGATTTACAAAAAGGGGTGGCTACGCACTCATCGGGGAACCATGCTGCTGCCCTTGCCCTTGCGTCAAAAATTAAAGGTATAACCGCTAATATTGTTATGCCCGTGAACTCATCAGAAATTAAAAAACGGGCGGTAGCAGGATATGGTGCAGTTATAACCTATTGTAAGCCAACATTGGAATCGCGTGAGTCAACTTTATTAGAAGTGGTAGCCCGGACAGATGCAACCATAGTGCATCCTTATGATGATTTTTATGTCATTGCGGGTCAGGGCACAGCTGCTTTGGAGTTAATAGAAGAGGCCGGAAAATTTGATTTGATAATGGCACCGGTTGGGGGAGGGGGACTTATCAGCGGAACTGCAATAACCGTAAAGGAGCTGCTTCCGGGGTGCCGGGTAATAGCTGCTGAACCGGCAGGTGCTGATGATGCATTCAAGTCGTTTCATTCAGGCGTTCTGGTTCCTTCCGTTAATCCCAAAACTATTGCTGATGGTTTGCTTACCTCTTTGGGAAGCAGGAATTTTACTGTAATCAGGGATAAGGTTGATGATATTGTCACTGTATCCGAAGATTCAATAATTGAGGCAATGAGGCTGATATGGGAGAGGATGAAGATTATTGTTGAGCCCTCTTCCGCAGTTCCATTAGCAGCAATACTTGAAGAAAAAGTTAATGTTCAAAATAAGAAAGTTGGTATTATTCTTTCAGGAGGAAATATAGATTTGGAAAAGTTGCCTAAAGCACCGGGCTGACAAGATGTGCCAATGATTCTCTTAGTTTAACATGCCAGGGGCGTTTCGACCATTCAGACAACTTTACTTTCCGGCTGTTATGCATATCGGTTTTAAACAGCTGAGCCATCTTTTCGGTAAATATCTCGTCGTAAATAAATGCATTTACTTCAAAATTGGTTTCCAGACTTCTGAAATCGAGATTAGTGGTACCAACACTTGAGAAGATGTCATCTACAATTATATACTTACTGTGAATGAACCCTGCTTTATAGAAATAAATTTTAATGCCTGCTTCCAGGAGCTTCTCAATATAGGAAAATGAGCTCCATCTTGGGATGATGGAATCTGATTTGTCAGGAATAATTATTCTTATATCAACATTGCTCAGGGCTGCCGTGATAAGTGCCGTAAGGATTTGTACCGGCGGCATCAGATAGGGTGTAACAATATAGACTCTTCTTTTAGCTCCGGCAATGGCAGCAAAAAAAGCCTGCCCAATTGTTTCCCAGTCAGAATCAGGGCCGCTGGCTGCTATCTGGACAGGAATACCCGAATAATTTAACATTGCCGGAAAATATCTCCTGCCTGAAAGATTTTTATTTGTTACAAAAAACCAATCGGCCGTAAAAATAACCTGAAGACTTAGCACGGCATCGCCCTCAATACGAAGATGTAAATCTCTCCATGGTCCAATGCCTTTAAGACCTTCAATATATCTGTCGGCTATATTAACACCTCCGGTAAATCCAATGATGCCGTCTATTATAATTATTTTCCTGTGGTTACGAAAGTTTACACGTGAGGTTAATCTGGGAAATCTGACCTTCATAAATGAGTATATCTCTATTCCATTTTCTTTAAGCTCCGAGATATATTTTTTGCCAAGCCCCCAGCTGCCAACATCATCAACAATAATTCTGACCTCAATGCCTTCATTGCTTTTCATAATAAGCAGGTCCTTCAATTTATTTCCCAACTTATCACTTGAAAGGATATAGTACTCTAAATGAATATGATGTTTAGCTGCTTTGATTGCATCAAATATTGCATTAAATGTTTCAGACCCTCCTTCAAGAATTTTCAGTTTGTTGCCTGTTGTCAGCAGAGCATTTGAATTATTTAGTAAAAGTCTTATAAGAGTCTCTTTTTCACGAACTTTATTGTCAATATCTAACAGAGACAGTTCAAATTTGTTTTGTTGATGTGAAGAAAGGGTATGAAGCTTTTCTAAGCTTTTTATTCCTTTTCTGGAAAATAGTTTCCGTTTGCGGAACTCTTGTCCGAAAAACAGATAAAAGATAACGCCAAATATGGGCAGCAGCACTAATGTCAATATCCAGGCAACGGTTTTATGAGGAGTCCTTTTTTCCCATATAATTATTATGGCTACCGGAATGGCGGTGAGCAAAAAGACTAAGGTGAAAATTTTCCATAAGTCAAACTCCGGATTCATAATTTCAGCAATTTTTAATTACTGATATAAAATTGATCATTTTTTTAGTCAAAAACAATTTTGGCATAAAATTCGTATTATAATATTGAGAATATATACACTTTAAAATATTGGAAGACAATTACCCATGAAGCGTTTAATATTTTTTTCAGGTTTAATGATTTTTGCGGTTTTTGCCTGTAAAATGCAGAGGCAGACAGTTAATATTGAATATAATCAATCAGAAGAAGAATCTCGTGATTCGATAGAATATTCGCTGGAAACATTTGATACTAAGTTTGAAACATGGTATGCTCTGCATAATTCACCTTCGCACTATCGTACACAGCAGTATTATGAGGGATGGAACCGCATTTATGTTTCAGCATGGAACTATAATGCAACTGTTCCGCGCAAAAACCGGTTTTTTGAACATATAGTTGGTTATGACCCCACTATTGATTACGGATTTGAGCTGAATCATAAACTTTTCTTTTACTTTATGTATGTAGAAAAGGTGTTGAATATAGAAATCATGAAGGGAGGACCCCGGGCAGCTCATTTTTAAACAGAGTTGATAAATATTTTCAGCCGGTCGTTATCGAGCACCTCTTCAGCTGATAGTATTCCTTTGAAGGAGGGAGCATGTATACCTTTAAAAAAGAATTTGTTACCGATGAATATATGGGCTTCATCCCACAAATGCCTGACAATAAAACTTTCCAAAAGCTCTTTTCCCCCTTCAACTATCAGAGATAACACCTTGCGATTGAAAAGTATATTCAGTATCTGTGTAATTATATCTTCAGTAAAATCAATTTTTATATAAGAAAGAAACTCTTTTTCAAAATCAGACAGTGAATTTATTATGATTGTTGCAGCAGCGGGCTTAAACAGATTCAGGTCTTCCGGGAGTTTCAGATTTTTATCAATTACCACCCTCAAAGGGTTCTTCCCTTTCCAGTGCCTTACCGTAAGAGAAGGGTTATCTTTTTTGGCTGTGTTTGTACCAACCATAACAGCATCTTCTTCTGAACGGATTTTATGAACTAACCGCAAAGCTGTATCGCCTGTAATCCAGGTGGGCTCTCCATAGTTTTCTTCTGATCTGTCGATGTCAATAAAGCCATCCATGGTCTGAGCCCACTTAAGTATGATATATGGCCTTTTTTTATTGTGAAAAGTAAAAAAACGCCTGTTTAATTTAAGGCACTCCTCTTTTAACAGGCCTGTAACCACTTCAATTCCATTTTTTTTCATTTTCTCAATTCCTTTTCCTGACACTTCTGAGAAAGGGTCTTTTGTTCCAACCACAACTCTGGGGATCTGCTTTTCTATTATCAGGTCTGTACAGGGAGGTGTTAATCCGTAATGCACACATGGCTCAAGGTTAACATATAGAGTACAATCTTTGAGTAGTTTATCATTTGAGACCGCATTTATTGCATTTACCTCGGCATGTAAACCGCCATACTGTTTGTGATAACCTTCAGCCACTATTTTATTGTTGCTTACTATTACACAACCTACTAAGGGATTTGGAGAAACGCTGCCTTTGCCAAGTTCGGCAAGATCAAGGCAACGGAGCATATATTTTTCATTTAAATACATTCAATGGGAATAAGTATCTTTATAATGTCAAATTTAGCATAATGAATTCTACAATTCAATATATACAAGAAGAATTAAAAGATTTATATCCCAATACTGAGGTTTGGGCAATAAGCAAGATAATAATGGAATATCTGTTTAAGGAGGATTATCATAAAATTCTTGCAGGATTGGTTATTCCTACAGGAAATCAGATAGACAGGAAAGTTTACGAAATAGTAAAACGCCTTAAAAATCATGAACCAATTCAGTATATATTGGGTGAAACAATTTTTTTTGATCTGAAAATCAGTGTAAATCCCGGGGTACTGATTCCTCGTCCTGAAACAGAGGAATTGGTGCAGTGGATAGTTGAATCAATATCATTGTCATCACCCGCTATATTGGATATCGGGACCGGAAGTGGATGTATTGCCCTGGCTTTGAAGTGGTTTTTAAAGAATGCAAATGTGTCGGGGCTGGATTATTCTGAAGTTGCAATCCGTACCGCACGGCAAAACGCTAAGATCAATAAGCTGGATGTGAGTTTTTTTTATACCGATATAAAAGATTGGCGTCTAAAAGATTGGCATAATTATGACATTATTGTTAGCAACCCTCCCTATATTTTGGAAAAGGAGAAGCTGGAAATGTTGGATAATGTGCTTAAATTTGAACCGGAAGATGCTCTGTTTGTTAAAAATAATGAGCCTTTAATTTTTTACAGGATAATTGCCGGGTTTGCATATAAATATTTATCTTCATCAGGATGGTTGTATTTTGAGATAAATGAGTCGTTTGGCAGAGAGTTGATGAGTTTAATGCTGGATGAGGGTTTTAAAAATGTTGAATTAAAGAAAGATATAAACGGCAAGGATCGTATGTTAAGAGGACAGAAATAGCTGCATAAAAGTAATGATAAACCTGCTTATGAAAGTTCTTCTTGTCGTGAAATAGAATAGAAACATTGGGAAAAGTTTTTACCTACATACTTTTTATATTTAATCTGATAGCAACGATTGCTTTAATAATTTCTTATCTGTCGGGTTATATTTCTCCGGATAAATGGTGGGTGCCATCTTTTTTCGGGCTAATATACCCGGTACTGCTGATTATTAACCTGGCTTTTATGGTGATCTGGTTATTTTTTGAGCCTATCTTTTCATTGTTGCCGTTGATAGTTATAATTGCCGGTTATGGTTATTTAACCCGTTTTATACAACTGAAAGGAAAAGCTACCGAAGAAAAAGGTATCAAGGTGTTGTCATATAATGTAAAACATTTTGCAGGGCAGGGAGAGGGGAATGACCGGGCAACTGCCCGTTTGATCACACAATTTATTAAAGATAAGAAACCTGATATAATTTGCCTGCAGGAGGTAAGGCTCAGGGATAATTCAATTTTTAATCTTTCCCAAACAGTAAAGGAACTGGAAAACATCAAACATTATCAATATGCAAGATCAGGCGCTACTCTTGGAGCGGTAACCATGACACGTTATCCCATTGTCGATATGGGCGAGATTCGTTTTAAAGGATCCGGGAATATCACTATTTATACAGATATTTTAATTGAGAAAGATACAATGAGGGTATTCAATCTTCATTTGCAATCATACAAGGTTGATCCCGGTGCCTATTCACTAACCTATTTATGGACTGATGAAACGGGTATGTTTAAAAAATTGCGTGAGCTGGCATCCCGGTTTAAAAGGGCATTTGTTTTAAGGGCCCGGCAGGTTAAAGAGATCAGGGAATATATTGATGAATGCCCGTATGATATTTTGCTTTGCGGAGATTTTAATGATACGCCGGCGTCATACTCCTATGTACAGTTAAGCAGAGGATTGAAAGATGCCTTTGTATCTTCGGGCAAAGGAATTATGTCTACCTATATCGGGGGTTTACCTTCACTGCGGATTGATTATATATTACATAGTAAAAGTTACAAGTCATATAATTTTGAAACCAGCGACTATAAATATTCAGACCATCTGCCGGTGTTGTGCACCCTTATAAAAAAGTGAATCTTCTATGATAAAATTTGCAGTGCTTTTATTTTATCTTTTTTAAGCTGCTCTGCTAAAGCCGTAGCTCCTGAAAATTTTTGCTCATCCCGTATTTTGGCTGCAAAATAAAGCGTAATCTGCTTGTGATATAAGTCTCCGGAAAAATCAAACAGATTAACTTCAATGCTTTTCTTATCTTTATTTTTATTAAAAGTAGGGCGTGTTCCAATATTTAACATTCCTTTATATACAGTTCCTTCTGAAGCTGCTTCGACAGCATATACTCCAATGCCGGGAATAAGTTTGTTTATATCGGAAAGCTCAATATTAGCTGTAGGAAATCCAATCTTCCTGCCAAGCTTAGTGCCTTCAACTACTCTTCCGTGAATAAAGTAACGATATCCAAGAAGCTCATTTGCTTTTACGATATTACCCTCTTTAAGCATCATTCGGATTCTTGTGGAGCTGATATGATATCCCTCTGAAAGAAGAGGATCAAGTTTTTCGACAATGAAATTATACTGATTTGCACACTTTTGTAAATATTCAAAGCTCCCTTCACGATTTTTTCCAAACCGGTGATCATAGCCGATAACAAGATATTGCGTTTTAATCTTATCGACCAAAATAGTTTTCACAAACTCAGAATAGTTCATCTCTGCAAACTTTTTGGTGAAGGGGTAAATAATCAGGTGGTCTACCTCTGCCTTTCTGAACAGTTCAATTTTTTCGTCTAATGTTGTAAGGAATTTCAGTTTTAATTTGTCGGGTGCTGTAACCATGCGCGGATGAGGGCTGAAGGTGAAGATTACCGATTTGCCGCCCACTTTTTCTGCAATTTCCTTCAAGCGTTTTATCACCTTTTGATGGCCCAGATGAATACCGTCAAAAGTTCCAATTGTTACAACAGGTTTTTTCCCGCTGAAGCTTTCAATATTATAGTGTATCTCCACTTTTTTTTGATTGTCGGCGAACATAATATTTTTAAATGAATTTTTAGAAAAGATATTGTCTAAAATTGAAATTGTTCTAAATTCATTTAAATAACTATTTTGTAAATGTGTATTTTATTATTTTTACAAGTTTAAAATATTAATATGTGAAAGTGTAGTGGTTTATATTTTTAAATTTCTAATCAGATTATTAACAAACAGCTGCAAAATTTTAAACGAATGAAGTTTGGGAAAAGGGATTTCAAGATATTTACAGTAACAGTAAGTTTTATTACCCTGATGTTTGCCGGTTGCAGGGAAGATACAAACAGATACTCGATAAGTGGCAGGATATCTCATGCTGAAGGGAAAGTATTGTACCTTGAAGAACTATTGGTTACCTCTTCAAAAATTATCGATTCAACCCGAATTGATAAAAAAGGTGAATTTGAATTTAGGGGAATAACATCTATTCCCACTTATTATTTGCTGAAGTTTAACAGCAATAAATTTATTACCCTTTTGGTTGATTCACTTGAACAGGTTGTGATATTGGCAGATTATGCAAATTTTGAACGGGAATACCATGTTCAGGGCTCTGAAGGATCGGCTCATGTTAAGCTGTTAAATGACCATCTCAATGACACCAGGCATAAACTGGACTCTTTAAAATCGATGAAAAATCTTTACAGAGGGAGTTTTGATTTTGAAAAATTGAAATTAAAATTTGATGAGGAGTCGGAAAATATCAGAAAGGAACAGATTGAATTTTCAAAAAAGTTTGTGATGGATAACCCTTTTTCCATGGCTAGTGTTTTAGCTCTTTATCAGAAATTTGACAATCAGAATTTTGTACTTAATGATATTCAGGTTATGAAGGTTGCAGCTTCTGCACTTAACTCAATTTATCCACAGTCAGGCCATATAAAGGCACTATATCAGAATACTTTAGAGCTGTTACAGGAAGAGAGGAGCGAACAGCTTAAAAGATTTATCCGGGAGCAGGGTGATAACAGCCCCGATATAGTACTTCCCAATCCGGACGGAACTGAAATTGCATTATCATCATTTAGGGGAAAAGTGGTTTTATTGCAATTCTGGTCTGCAGCCGACCGTAATTCACGTATAGTGAATCAGGCTCTGATTGAGGCTTACAGAAAATATAAAAACAGAGGATTTGAAATATTTCAGGTTAGTGTCGACACTGACAGGGAAGAGTGGACAGATGCAATTGAGTATGATAATTTAACATGGATAAATGTAGGTGACATGGAAGGCAGCAGACATGCTGTAAATAGTTATAATATAAAGTCAGTACCTTTTAATTATCTTCTTGACAAGGATGGTGTTATTATATCCCGCGATTTGAAAGGTCAGGCACTTGATAAAGCAATATCAAACCTTTTAAAGTAGGGTTTTAATTTAGCATTTAAATTACAGCTGACCGGCATACTGACAATCATCTAAAATAGCGGATATAAAATAATTATATTTGAAAACCGTTGATCAATAAAAGGCCTGCTTTGGAAAAGAATAAAAAAATATATTTTATTTCAGATGTTCATCTTGGTTCTTCTGCATTGAAAAATAATAAAGAAAGGGAGAGGTGGTTTGCAGACTGGCTTGATTTTATCAGCAAGGATGTTTCTGAGCTCTATCTCATGGGAGATATTTTCGATTTTTGGTTTGAATATAAAAAAGTTGTTCCCAGGGGTTTCACCCGTATTCTTGGACGGTTGGCAGACCTGTCTGATAAAGGTGTTTCGATCCATTTTTTTACCGGTAATCATGATCTTTGGATATTTGATTATTTACCTGAAGAGATCGGACTTACACTGCACCGAAAGGAATTTGTTACTCAGATTAATGGAAAGAATTTTTTTTTAGCTCATGGAGATGGCCTTGATCAAAAGGATAGAGGTTATAAATTGCTGAAAAAAATTTTTAACAATAGATCATTTCAGTGGATTTTTGCACGTCTTCATCCGGATTTTGCTCTTACTCTTGCTCATGCATGGTCTAAATCAAACCGTTTGTCAAAATTGGATGAGAAAGAAGAATTTAAAGTTAAGAATGAATGCATGTACAGGTTTGCACAAAATTATTTGGAGAAGGAGTGGATAGATTACTTTATATTTGGACACAGACACAAAATGGCAGATGTGGAAATTGAAAGGGGTTCGAGATTTATTCTGCTTGGTGAATGGATTACTAATTTTTCGTATGGCACTTTTGATGGAAAAACATTCATGCTTAATAAATTCAGATGAATATTTCTGTAAAGCCCTCAGGATTTATCTTATGTACCCCATAAACAAGAGTAATTATATTTTGGTAAAGTTATAAATCGACATAGCAAGTTGGCAGATAATTATGGCAAAAAAGATTTATACAAAAATTGTTGGAACAGGAAGTTATCTACCACCTGTAGTAATTGATAATGATTATTTTATGGATTATCAATTTTATGATCCCGTAACAAAAAAAGCTTTTGATAAAAGTAATGAGGAGATCATAAGAAAATTCAGGGAGATAACCAATATTGAAAAGAGGAGATATATAACCGACAAACAGGTTACATCTGATCTTGCTTCTAAAGCCGTTGAAGATGCCTGTGAATCTTCCGGGGTTGATAAGGAGAGTTTGGACTTTATAATAGTTGCTCATAATTTTGGTGATATTTATAATGGTAATGTGAGAAGCGACATATTACCGGGTCTGGCCAATAAGGTAAAAATGAAGCTGCATATAAAAAAGCCCTCCTGTTTTTGCCATGATGTTATTTCCGGTTGTCCCGGCTGGACCCAGGCGATGGTTATTGCTGATGCATATCTGAAGGGCGGTACGATGAAACTTGGCGTGGTGGTTGGAGCTGATGTATTGTCGCGAATCTCTGACCCTCACGATCGCGATTCAATGATTTATGCTGATGGAGCGGGAGCTACAATAGTGGCTTCAGAAGAGAGTAGCAGCCCGACAGGCATTCTTTCATATTCATTGCGATCAGATTCTGTTAATTATGCAAATCTGCTTACTCTCGGTCATTCCAATAATCCTGATCTTGATGGGAATGAGCTTTGGGTTAAGATGATTGGCCATAAGCTTTATGTATATGCACTTCAAAAAGTGCCCGGTGTTGTTAAAGAGAGTATTGAAAAAGCAGGATTGCAACTGAAAGATATTAAAAAGATACTGATCCATCAGGCTAATGAAAAGATGGACGAGGCTATCGTAGATCGCCTTTTTAAACTGTACGGAGAAAAAGATGTTCCCGAAGGGATAATGCCAATGAGCATTAGGGAGTTGGGCAACTCTTCAACGGCTACTGTGCCAACGTTGCTTGACCTTATTGTCAAAGGCAGGATTGAAGGGCATCAGATCAAAAAAGATGATTGCCTGGTACTATGTTCGGTAGGCGCCGGGATGAACATAAATTCAATTGTTTACAAATGGTGAATTATTATCCTGAAAAAATTATCAATTAGTAACTCTTTTAACTAAATTGTAATTTTTTATAATGTCGTATTCGCATGGATGATAAATTGCTTTTCTTAATTGCAGCCCTATTTGCCGGTGTGGCCGTTTTATTGATTTTTTTACTTCAGATAAGGTATCAAAAGAGACTTAGTGCCTTAGATAAAAATTTTCATGCCACTGAAAAAGAGCTTGAATCGCAAAAGGTGGAGGCTGAAAAAAATATGCTTATCTGGATGGAAAGATACAAAGCTCAGGCAGCCGATTATGAATCTTTAAAGGCAGAGCGGGATAATTTAAGCCTGGAAAATATTAATCAGGTCGCCATGCTTGAGAAAGAGAAAACGATAAATTTAAATCTTTCAGAAAAATTGCATAACCAAAAAGCTGAGCTTGAAGAGATTCAAAAAAAATTCACCACAGAGTTTGAAAATATTGCAGGTAAAATTCTTAAAAGGAACAGTGAAGAGTTTACTTTGGCTAACCGGAAAAATATTGGGGAGGTGCTTGATCCATTGAAAGAAAAAATTAATCTGTTTGAGAAGAAAGTAGAAGATACTTATCAGAAAGGATTACGGGACCAGACCGACCTGCGTGCAGAACTTAAAAAACTCTATGAGCTTAATAACCGCATTAGCGAAGAGGCAGGCAACCTGACTAAGGCACTTAAAGGGGATATGAAAAAACAGGGAAATTGGGGAGAAGTTGTTTTGGAGCGTATTCTGGAGAGGTCAGGATTGAATGAAGGAGAGCAGGGTTACCATGTTCAATATACCGATAATACTGAAGATGGCAAACGGATCCAGCCTGATGTTGTTATTAATCTGCCCGACAACAAACATATCATTATTGATTCAAAAGTCTCTTTAGTTGCTTATGAAAGGGCAGTAAATGCCACTTCAGACGAAGAGCTGGCTAAACATATTAAAGATCATCTTATAAGTCTTAAGACACATATAAAAGGTTTAAGTGAAAAGCATTATCAGACAGCCAGGAGGTTAAATTCTCCCGATTTTGTTTTGTTGTTTATACCTGTTGAGGCATCATTCAGCCTTGCTGTTCGCGAAGATCAGGAGCTGTTTTCTTATGCGTGGGATCAAAAAGTTGTTATTGTCAGCCCCACAACCCTATTGGCCACTTTGCGTACTATCGCTTCTATCTGGCAGCAGGAAAATCAGACAAGGAATGCAATGGAGATAGCCAGACAGGGAGGAGCCCTTTACGATAAATTTGTTAATTTTATTGCTGATATGGAGAAATTGGGCAATAACCTGCGATTATCCAATAACAGCTATAAGGATGCTATGAGTAAGCTATCTGAAGGACGCGGGAACCTTGTTCGCTCAACTGAAAGGCTCAGGGAATTAGGGGCCAGGACAACAAAGCAAATTTCTCAGAATCTGCTTGACTAACCTTATCTTCTTTATTGCAGCCATAAACTCTCTACAACAGAGCTAAAAAGCTAAAATGTTTTATTAAATTTATGGCATAGTAAAGTATGGGGAGGGCTTATACATATCGATGCGATAACTGTGGCTATGAGGATCAGTTTAACGAGGGGCATGGCTTTTTGATCCGTCCGAGATCTTTAAGCTCTTATTTAAAGAGTAATTTGAAGTTATTTCATCACAAAACCTGTTCCGTAATAGAAAGGCTTGGAAAAGAGTATAAGAGTCTGTTTATTGATGCCGGGTTTAAAATTTTTAAATGTCCCCACTGCAATTTGTTATTTGAAAAAATTGAAGTGAAAATATATAACGACGGTAAGATCATTCACAGGAGCGAATTTCGTTGTACCCGTTGTTGGGCCAGGTTAAAACTGACTAATATACACAGGTTGAAAAAAGCAGTTTGTCCATCATGCAATAACTCCTCATTCAGGTTAGACCGGAGAAAGATGGTTTTATGGGATTAAAAAAAGAGGCTTGCCAGCAAAGCAAATACCAAACCACATACTGCAATGATCGATTCCATTATTGTCCAGCTTTGCAGAGTTTGTTTTTCATTCATCCCCAAATATTTACTTACAAGCCAGAATCCGCTGTCGTTTACATGTGAAAGGAGGGTTGCTCCCGATGCAATTGCAATTACCACCAAAGCTCGCTGCGGATCGTTAAGTCCGAATTCATTAATAACCGGGGCGATGATGCCGGCCGCAGTTATCATGGCCACTGTTGCTGATCCCTGTGTAACTCTGACAACCGCTGCAAGCAGCCATGCTAAAATAATAGGAGGCAGTGCTGAGTTAGCCATTGATTCAGCCATTATATTTCCAATACCACTGTCTACCAAAACCTGCTTCAATACTCCTCCCGCCCCGGTAATAAGTATTATTATACCTGCCGGCCCCAATGCTTTGGTACTTAAATCAAGAATTTTGTTTTTATCCATACCCCTTTTATAGCATAAAAAATAGGTTGCAGTCAGGGTTGCTATAATTAATGCTGAAAATGGATGCCCGGCGAACTCCATAATTTCAGTAAACAGAGATTCAGGAATCAGTCCTTTTGAAACAGCCACTCCTGTAAAAGTATTTACTAATATTAAAAACAGGGGTATTGATATCATAAGGGCAATCAGCCCGAAAGAAGGATAATTTTCTGAACTTATCTCCTGAGATTTTTTATCTAAGTCAAATGGAGGTTCAAGATAGATCTTTTTTGAAATATATTTCCCCCATAACGGTCCGGCAATAATTGCCGTAGGGAGACCTAAAATCACACCTAACAAGATAACCCAACCAAGCTGGACATTAATAATATCGGCAACCGCCACAGGCCCGGGGGTGGGAGGTACAAAACTGTGAGTTACGGCAAGGCCTGCAAGAAGGGGAATGCCATAATAAAGGAGCGATCTTTTTGTATCGCGTGCCAATGCATAAATGATCGGGACAAGAATAATGAATCCCACATCCAGAAATACGGGAATAGCAACAATAAAGCCTGTAATTACCATTGCCCAGGAAGCTTTGTCTTTACCAAACTTTTTTATCAGATAGTGAGCCATTGATTCTGCACCTCCAGAGCTCTCCAACATTTGCCCGAAAATAGCACCCAGCCCGACGACCGTGGCAACAAAACCAAGTGTGCCTGCCATCCCTTCCTGAATAGCTTGTATCACTTCCTTTAAGGGCATTCCCGCAACTATACCTACATAAATTGCAGTTATTAAAAGTGAAATAAAAGCGCTGATTTTTAGCTTTAGCACCATCAGAAGGAGAAGGGTAACTGCCGAAATGACTATAAAAATTAAAAAGAGTGTTGACATCTTAATCAGATTAGTTTTTCGCCATAAAGTTAGGGTTTAACATTAATTTTGCAAGAGGAAGATATAACTAAAACCGGAATATGGATTTATCAATAAAGATGGTTTTTTATCTTTAGTCCAAAATATTATATATTGCTTTTGACCCTTTATTGAGGGATTTAAAAGATTTGCCATGAATAACTTTTTTTCCGTTTTGCCGGGCAGGAAATTTTTGATGGGTGTTACCGGACTTTTTTTGATATTGTTTATAGCGGTTCATCTTACCATAAATTTGTTGCTTATTTTTGATGATACCGGGGTATTGTTTAACAGTGCAGTCTATTTTATGGGGACAAACCGGATTGTAAAGATTCTTGAACCACTTTTCGGATTGGGTTTTTTTATTCACATTTTATGGTCATTTTATTTAGAATATCATAATTACAGAGCACGTTCTGCAGTTTATGATAAAAAAAAATTCAATATTAAAAATACATGGGCATCAAGGAATATGTTAATAATCGGATTATTGGTTCTGTTTTTTTTAGTTATTCATATAATGAATTTTTTTTGGGTGATAAATTTTAATCCCGGTGTATTGCAAAAGGTTACTATAGGGGGTGTGGAGATGAAAGATTCATACACTTTGGTAGCAGATCTTTTTAAAAACAGTATTATTTATGACATTTTATATATATTGGCAGGTATCCTGCTGGGCCTTCACCTGTCACATGGTTTTTGGTCTGCTTTTCAAACTCTGGGATTAACCCCAAAGCACCGGTTGAACAGACTTCAGCTTTTAAGCAGGATTTATGCAATAATAGTGGCAGCCGGTTTTTCAGTTATTCCCCTCTATTTTCTTTTTAAGTTTTAATTTATTGGAAGGTAATACTGTTTTGTTTGCGAATAGTATAAATATTCATATAAAATATGTAGATTCGCATATAATAATAACTAATGAATTATGCCATACCGCCGATTGCCAACAACAGATAAAG
>CAZLZJ010000047.1:0-17984 GCA_964563975.1 uncultured Prolixibacteraceae bacterium | reverse complement strand
TTTAATAATATTCCGGTTTCTGCCGGAATTGAGATAAAACCTTTTTTAGATCTGTTTGGCCGGGAAAAGCTTGATGTTAAAGTGTTTGATTTTGCTTTGACTGCTAAATACCTTTTTTAATTTAAATTAACTCTTTGTTAACCCTATATGAGCTTAAAATAGTAAAAAATGTTAACCAATTGATAATGAGCTAATTTCGGTTTTATTACCGGGCTGAAAATTGTCGTTTTTTTAAAACAAGTTATTATTTTTTACTACTTTTGTTTGTATAGAAACATATTTTATGGATATATTTAATGATATTCAACAAGAAATTGCCAAAAAGATTGGGTCTGATAATAATATTTCAAACTGGAAGGATTGGAAATGGCAGCTGAAAAATTCTATAAAAACAATCGATAAATTTGAACTTCTTACCGGAATTTCTATTCCATCCAACGAAAAAGCTTTACTCGAAAAGACATTAGAAAGATTTCCGTTATCAATAACTCCCTATTATTTATCATTGATAGATACAGATAATTATCAGTATGATCCGGTTTTTAAACAGTCATTTGTAGATGTCAATGAGCTGAATGTTTTAAAAACTGATATGAAAGATCCTCTTTCTGAAGATCTGGATAGTCCCGTTAGAGGGATAACTCACAGATATCCGGATCGGGTACTGTTCCATGTCAGTAATATTTGTTCCATGTATTGCAGGCACTGTACAAGAAAAAGGAAAGTCGGGGATGTGGATTCAATACCCGGAAAAGATCAATTAATAAAGGGAATAGATTATATTAAAAAGACACCGGAGGTTCGTGATGTGCTTTTGTCGGGCGGAGACCCGCTTATGTTATCCGATAGTTATATAGACTGGATTTTGTCTGAAATAAAAGCAATTCCTCATGTTGAGGTGATCAGAATAGGCACCCGGATGCCGGTAGTTTTGCCATACCGGATTACAGACAGGCTGATTAAGGTTTTAAAAAAATATCAGCCATTATGGATTAATACACACTTTAACCATCCCCGGGAAATAACTGCTTCTTCAAAAGAGGCGCTTGATAAGTTAGCGGATGCCGGATTCCCATTGGGAAATCAGTCAGTTTTGCTGGCAGATGTAAATGATTGTCCCAGGATCATGAAAAGTTTGGTACATAAACTTGTAAGAAACAGGGTACGCCCTTACTATCTTTACCAGTGCGATTTATCAGAAGGGTTGTCTCATTTCAGGACTTCAATTGGTAAAGGTATTGAAATAATGGAAGGTTTAACAGGGCACACTTCCGGATTTGCAGTCCCTACTTATGTGGTCGATGCTCCCGGAGGTGGAGGTAAGATACCTCTGATGCCTAACTATATTATTTCGTGGTCAACCAACAAGGTAATATTGCGAAATTATGAAGGTATTATTACTACCTATACCGAGCCTGAAAATTATGAATCAAAATTCTGCAATGGAGATTGTGAAAATTGCAGTTCGGAGCTGAAGCTGGATGAGCCGGATGAGTTGAAATCTATCGGTATTGAAAAGTTGTTGTCAGATTCAGATAAAACCATTTCCCTGATTCCTAATAATAATGAGAGGCACATAAGGAGAGACAATGAATAGAGACACCATTGAAGTATATAAAAATTCGTTGATTCAGCATGGGAAGGTGAATAATCGCATCTATTTACTGAAAATAGAAAACACTGATATGGAAGCTCTTATTCCGGGATTGGATGAGCTTGCAAAGGAGAAAGGATATTCAAAGATTTTTGGAAAGATAAGGCCGTTTTTTTTGCCATGTTTTATTTTAAATGGTTATAAGATAGAGGCTTTTATTCCTGGTTACTTTTGCGGAAAAGAGGATTGTATAATAGTATCCAAGTTTTTAGACAAAAATAGGGCAGTAGCAGACAAAGCTGAGTTGGCGGCCTTTTTTAAGTTGCGGAATCAGGAAAGAAATAATCCGGGAGTATCTCAGCCTGCCGGTTGCCGTAATAATTTTGTGAAACTGTTACCTGAAGATGCCCGGGCTATTTCGGAAGTTTTTAAAAAGATTTTTATCTCTTATCCGTTTCCTGTACATGACCCGGCTTATATTATCCGGAATATGGAGAGTAACAAATTGATATATTTTGGGGTAAAAGAAGAGGGTAAGCTTATTGGTGTGTCAGCTGCCGAAACAGATAAGGCAGAAAAAAATGCCGAGATGACTGACTTTGCAGTTCTTCCTCAATACAGAGGAAGGGGGCTTGCAGGGCAGCTGTTGTCATATATGGAAGAGACAATGAAGCCTGCCGGTGTTAAAACATTGTATACAATTGCCAGGCTGAGGGAGCCCGGCATAAACAAGATATTTATAAATGCGGGTTACAGATATACCGGCACTCTTATAAATAATACCAATATATCAGGCAGTATAGAAAGTATGAACATTTTTTATAAAAATATTTAATATGCATTTAGGTAAACTTTGCAGGTATGCAAAAGACTGTTCAGTATATAATAATGAAAATCATGAAATTAAAAGACCAATTTTTCTTGTCAGAAATGTATTTTGCAACCGGGGGCCTAAAGGCTGGAGTAATTGTAAGCGGTTTTTGTTATATGAAAATAACATAAATGTGCCTGATAACATGATACCCTGAAGTTAGGAAGCAATTAAGAAAAGAACAGTTTTTAAAATATAATGCTGCAGGATGGTAATTGTTATAGGGTAATAATTCAATATCTTTAGCGTTTTAGTGGATATAATTGAGCGAATGAACCGGAAAATATATCTATTGCTTCTTTTTTTACATCCTGCGTATGTTGTTTGGTCCCAGATTGGAGGTGAATCAACCTACCAGTTTTTAGAATTGACCAATTCTGCCAGGATTGCAGCACTGGGTGGAACACAGGTTGCCATTCGCGATACGGCAGATCTTAATCTTCCCTTTCATAATCCTGCCTTGTTGGATAAAGGCATGCACAATATGCTGCTGGTTAATTATATTAATTATTTCATCGATATAAATTACGGTTACGCTTCATATGCCCGGTCTTATGAGAATATCGGGAACCTGGCTTTGGGGATGCACTATATCAATTATGGAAATTTCAGAGAAGCCACTGGCGATGGCGAGCTTACGGGACTGACATTTACAGCTGCAGAGTATGCATTTAATATGATATATTCAAATGAGTATAAGCGTATAGGTTACGGTATTAATTTAAAACCCGTGCTTTCGGTATTTGAAAGTTATCGTTCATTTGGATTGGCAGCAGACTTAGGAGTTTATTACGATTTTCAGGACAGCCTTACAACTGTTGCTGTTACGGCACGCAACCTTGGAGGCCAGATAACGACTTATTATCAGGATGGCAATCGCGAAGCAGTCCCTTTTGATTTACAGGCAGGTATCAGCACCCGTTTGAAGTATGCACCGGCAATACTATCTTTGACCATGCAACATTTGAATCATTGGAAGTTAGGCGGAAATGAAGATGACAGAGAATTTACCCCGGAGGGTATCCACAGGCGTGATGAAAATTTCGCCAAACAATTTTTACGCCATATTGTAATTGGTGTAGAGATACTTCCTTCAGAAAATTTTATATTGCGTGCAGGTTACAATTATCAGCGCAGGCAGGAGCTGAAGTATGAAGAGAAGTTATCGACCGTGGGGCTTTCTATGGGATTCGGGCTTAAACTGAAGCGGTTTAGATTTGATTTTGCCACCTCCCGCTTTCATCTTGCCGGGTCATCAAACCTTTTTTCATTGGCTGTTAATCTTAATGATCTGTAATAATAAGGACTATTATATCTGAATTAAAAAATCCGTTATCTTTGTTGAAATCTTGATATAATGGAAAGAAAAAAAATTTTAATTACTGTCGACGGTCACTCTTCCTGCGGCAAAAGCACTTTGGCTAAGTCTCTGGCAAAAAATTTGGGTTATATATATATTGACAGCGGGGCGATGTATAGGGCAACGACTTTATTTGCACTGCGCAAAGGATGGATAGATAATGGCATTCCCGATATGGAAAAGATAGTTTCAGGCCTTCCGGAGATCAGGATCAATTTTAAATGGGATGGAGAAAGTGAAAAAAATATTACTTTTCTGAATGGTGAGAATGTTGAAGATGAAATCAGGAGGTTAGAGGTTTCTCAAAATGTAAGCCCGGTAAGTGTAATTCCCGAAGTGCGTTATGAGATGGTGAAACAGCAGCGTGAAAATGGGAAAAATAAAGGAATTGTAATGGATGGCAGGGATATCGGCACAGTAGTATTTCCTGATGCGGAATTGAAAATATTTATGACAGCATCTCCGGATATTCGCGCTCAGCGGCGCTATCTTGAGTTGAAGGGAAAGGGTGAACAGGTGGATTATAATGAGATTTTAAAAAATGTAAATGAAAGAGATACCATTGATTCGGAAAGGAAGATCGGTCCGTTAAAAAAGGCCGGAGATGCCATTGTTTTAGATAACAGTTTTTTAACCAGGGAAGAGCAGCTTAAGTGGGCATTGGATAGAGCAAGAGAGATAATAGATGCTTAAATCTTATATGACATATTAAAGAGATTAAGTGATGAAGGTTGTAATTGATAGTTGTTCAGGATTCTGTTTTGGCGTAATTATGGCGATAAAACAGGCTGAGCAGGAATTAAAAAAAGATAAAATTTTATATTGTCTTGGCGATATTGTTCATAATAGTATGGAGGTTGCCAGGCTTGAGGAAAACGGACTCAAAACCATTTCGGAGGAGGAGTTTTATAAGATGAAAGAGACAACCGTTCTTATAAGAGCTCATGGCCAGCCTCCGGAAATATATGAGTATGCTTTGAATAATAATATTGAGTTGATAGATGCTACCTGCCCGGTGGTGCTCAGCCTTCAAAAGAGAATAAAAGCAAATTATAAAAAAGTTTCTCCCAAGGGGGGGCAACTGGTTATTTTTGGAAAAAAGGGGCATGCTGAAGTTGTTGCCCTTAACGGCCAGATTAAAAATAGAGGAATTATTATTGAGAGAGTTGAAGATTTAAAAAAAGTTGACTTTTCGAAGCCGGTTTGTCTATACTCTCAAACCACCATGAAAATTGACGAATTTCAATTGATTGCCCGGATAATAGAAGATAATATGAGACCCGGCGTCAAATTAGAGGTCAGAGATACAATTTGCCGCCAGGTTGTCAACAGGGTTCCCCGCTTAAAGAAGTTTGCTGAAAATTATGATCTACTGCTATTTGTAGCAGGAGATAAAAGTTCAAATGGCAGGTATCTTTTTTCCGTATGCAGTGATGCCAATCCAAACTCTTATTATATTTCAGGAGCTGCCGACATTGAGCCGTCGTGGTTCGACGGGGCTGTGTCGGTTGGGATTTCAGGTGCAACATCAACGCCTGAATGGTTGATGAAGGAGGTGGCATCGTATGTTAAAAAGAATTTTGGTTAAAAAATCCCAAGCCGAACAATTTAATAATTTTGTTGGATTGCAGTAAGCTTAAATTGGTAATTATGCCCGGATTGTATGTGAATGTAATTTTGCCGCTTGCACTTCAGGACACCTATACCTACAGGATACCCTTGAAGTTTAAAAGGAAAATATATCCGGGGCAGAGAGTTATTGTGCAATTTGGGCGGAAAAAGTTTTTTTCGGCTTTGGTTCTTGAAATTACAGATAATCCCCCTTCCGGTATTGAGTTTAAAGAGATAGTGCAGGTTCTTGATGATAAACCCCTGCTTTTTCCTGAAAATTTTAAATTATGGAAGTGGATGGCTGAATATTACTGCTGTTCACTTGGTGAAATATTCAGGGCGGCATTACCTTCCGGATTTATATTGGAAAGCAGGTCGAAGGTGATCTTTGCCGGTAAAGGGGAGGAGTATACTCTTTCAAAAGAGGAGTATATGATAATTGATCTTATCGGTGAGAAGATATTGTCAATTGACAATCTTCAGAAAAAAGCCGGGAAAGATTTTTCGTTCAGGACATTAAACTCACTGATTGAAAAGAATATTATTAGGATCGAAGAGAGAATCGTCAATAAATATAAACCCAAAACTTCAGCCCGGCTGAAATTAAATTCCAAAATCGGAAGTAAAGAGGAGCTGAATTCTTTGATAGAAAATCTTAAGCGTTCTAAAAAACAACAGTCACTGCTGCTCCATTTTTGTGAAAAAACGGTTCCTTCCATCAGTAAAAAGGAACTGTTGGAAGAAACCGGAATCTCAGGAGGGGTACTTAAAGCCTTAATCAGGAAGGGCATTTTTGTTGAATTTCAAGAAGAGGTATCCAGGTTAGATACGGGTGTTGAAGATGAATATGTTGAAATTAACTCTTTAAATGGTGATCAGCCGGAAATCATTAAAGAGGTCAGGTCGGGCTTTGAACAGAATAGGGTGGTATTAATTCATGGAGATACAGCCGGCGGGAAAGCCGGAATATATATTAGCCTGATCAGTGAGACGGTAAGATCAGGAAGACAGGTTCTTTTTTTGGTATCTGAAATAGATTTCACAAGTTATTTTGTCGGGCAATTAAAAACTGTTTTTGGCAGGAGGGCAGGAATTTATCATTCGCGTTTCAGCAGCCACGAGCGTGTTGAAATTTGGCAGGAAGTGCTTAAATTCAGACCGGGTATAAGTGAAAATTATCAGATAGTGTTGGGAACAAGGTCTTCTGTTTTTTTGCCATTTTCAAGATTGGGGTTGATTATTGTTGATCAGGAGCATGAAAACTCTTTTAAGCAACATGATCCTGCTCCCCGCTACAATGCAAGGGATATGGCTATTATTCTTGGTAATCAACAAAATGCAAATATATTATTGGGTTCTGCAACCCCTTCATATGAGTCATATTTTAATGCATTGTCAGGAAAATACAAGTTAGTGAACCTTTTAACAAAAAACCCGGAAATTAAATCGCCTGAAATAATAGTTGCTGATGTACGTACGGCATTGAAAAAGAAGCAGATGAAATCAATATTGTCGCCGGAACTTTTTTTATTGATGAAAGAGGCATTTGAGAATAACCGGCAAGTTATTCTTTTTCAGAACAGGAGAGGGTATTCCTCTCTTATTCAATGCTTTGATTGTGGATGGATTCCCAAATGCATCAATTGTGATGTAACTCTTACTTATCACAAATCTGATAACCGCCTTAAATGCCACTATTGCGGATATATTACATCTATGCCGCAGGAGTGCCTTCATTGCGGCTCCGGGGCAGTTAAAACGTACGGATTCGGAACTGAAAAAATTGAAGAAGAGTTACAACTGTTATTTCCCGAAATAAAAACAGGCCGGGTTGATTATGATACTGCCGGAACAAAAAAATCATATTCCGGGATTATTGATGATTTCAGAAAGGGAAAAATAGATTTATTAGTTGGCACACAAATGGTTATAAAAGTGTTGGGATTTGAAAATGTAAGTGTTGCGGGGATCATTAATGCCGATGATCTTATTAATTTTCCTGACTTTCGGGCTTATGAAAAAGCTTATCAGCTTATTTCTCAGATCTGTGCCGGAATGGAACGAAAACAGGATCGCGGAACAGTTGTTTTGCAGACATCGCAACCAAATCATCCGGTTGTAAGCCATATTCGGGAACAGGATTTTTTGTCGTTATTTAAAATGCAAATGGAAGAACGTAAGTTATTTAAGTATCCGCCCTATTCGCGGCTGATAAAAATAACAGTCAGGCATAAGAGGCCTGAAACAGTGAGCCGTGCTGCCCGGCAGCTGGCTTTATTGCTGAAAGAAAGGTATTCTTTTATTATATTAGGTCCGGCTTACCCTTTGGTGAACCGTATTCAGTCACTGTTTTTAAATGAGATTTGGATAAAGGCAGAGCCTAAAAAGTCATTGCAAAAGGCTAAGCAGATTATAATGCAATCGGTAACTGAAAATAGCAACTGTGCTGTTGTTATCGACGTTGATCCGGCATAGTTGTCCAATTTTATTTAAAATGCCTGCTTGTTAAGGCTATTTTATTAAATTTGAAGCCCGGTTGGAATTTTTATAAATTATTATAAATATGGGAAAAATCATTTCATTGGCAAATCAGAAAGGCGGGGTGGGAAAAACAACAACTGCTATTAACCTGGCAGCCAGTCTGGCTGTTCTTGAACAAGAGGTGTTGATTATCGATGCAGATCCCCAGGCAAATGCTACATCCGGTTTTGGATTTGATGTAAGAAATGTCCAGGCAAGTATTTACGAATGCATTGTTGACGGGATTGAACCGGAAAGGGTTATTTTAAAAACTGAAATTGAAAAGTTAGATATAATTCCTTCTCACATTGATCTGGTTGGTGCTGAGATAGAGATGTTGAATCTTCCCAATCGCGAGAAAGTTTTGAGAAATACCATAGCCGGGCTTAAAGATAAATATGATTTTATATTTATTGATTGTTCACCATCACTTGGTTTGATCACGGTTAACGCATTAACGGCATCTGATTCAGTTATAATACCTGTTCAATGTGAATATTTTGCTCTTGAAGGGTTAGGTAAATTATTGAATACCGTTAAGATAATTCAAAACAGGCTTAATCCCGAACTTGAGATAGAGGGTTTTTTGCTGACTATGTTTGATTCCCGTTTAAATCTTTCAACCCAGGTGCTTGAAGAGGTAAAGCGACATTTTCAGGAAATGGTTTTCGAAACAGTGATTCAGCGTAATGTTAAGCTCAGTGAATCGCCGAGTCACGGGAAGCCTGTCATACTATATGATGCCAGTTCCAAAGGAGCAATAAACCATATGAATCTTGCAAGGGAAATTCTGCAGAGGAATAAAATGACAAGAATGACCCAGGATAAAAAAGTAATTATTTAAAAATTGGCAATGGGAAAAAGAAATGCACTTGGAAGAGGATTAGGGGCATTAATTGATGATGCCGAAAAATTCAAGCAGGCAAGGATTAGTGAAATCAGCCTGGATCTGATTGAGTCCAATCCTTTTCAGCCAAGATCAAATTTTGATGAGGAAGCTTTGGAAGAACTTGCTGTTTCTATTAGTGAAATTGGGTTGATTCAGCCTGTTACATTAAGAAAAGCAGATGATGGCCGTTACCAGATAATTGTTGGTGAGAGACGATGCCGGGCAGCCATTAAGGCAGGGCTTGAATCAATACCGGCATATATCCGTGAAGCTAAGGATGATGGTATGTTAGAGATGGCATTAGTGGAAAATATTCAAAGGGAAGACCTTGATCCGATTGAGATTGCTCTTAGCTACCAGCGGCTTATTGATGAATGTAACTATACACAGCAGTACCTTAGCAGCAGGATGGGAAAAAACCGCTCGACCATTACCAATTACCTCAGACTTTTAAAACTTCCTGCCATTATTCAGAAATATTTGAGGGAAAAAGAAATTTCAATGGGTCATGCCAGGGCAATAATAAATATTCAGGATGAAGATATTCAGGAGATGATTTGCAAAGAGATCATAGAATATGGATACTCTGTCAGAAAGGTTGAAGAGATTGCCCGTAACCTGGCAGAGAAGGAGCCGGCAAAAGTGGAAAAACAGAAAAAAGATGAACTTCCCGAGCAGTTTAGAATTTATAAAGGAGAGTTGGGAGAATTGCTTGGAAGAAAAGTAAGGATTATGACAAACGATAAGGGCAGGGGAAAAGTTATCATACCTTTTAAATCAGAAAGTGACCTGGAAAAAATTGTTAAAATTTTTGAAAACAGGAAATAAAATAATTAAGCCGGCTTTACGGATGGACAAAAGTTTTATTTTTAAACAAAATTTGAATGTGTGAATTTCAGGAGTTTGGTTACAAATAGTATCTTGTTGATCCTCCTGCTGTTGCCGGTATCCGGCCTTCGTGCCGGGCAACAGGAACCGGATTCACTACTGACTGCAGATGTTATTTCGGAAGAGTTACATTCACCTAAGAAGGCTACTATATATTCTGCAATATTACCGGGGCTGGGGCAGGCATATAATAAGAAATATTGGAAAATACCGGTGATATATATCGGCTTCGGAACAATAGGGTACTTTATCAGCTGGAATAACGACAAGTACCGGTTTAATAAGATTGCTTACCGCCATCTGGTTGACGATGACCCTGAAACGAGGATCTATGAAAAAATTGAAGCTCTTAAATATTATGACCTGGATAACCCTACCCATTTTTCGAACTTTAAAGACGGGCTTATAAAACGGAAAGACTACTACAGGAGAAACAGGGATTTGTTGATAATAAGCATGGTGGGGTTTTATGGCTTGAATATAATTGATGCAAGTGTAGATGCGCATCTGTTTGATTTTGATATAAGCGATGATTTAACCTTGCAGTGGAGTCCTGAAATGGTTAATATTAATAATGGTTATTATTACTGTGTAAATTTCACTTTTAATTTTTAATATATGCAGAAAAGTATCCCGGGATTTTTAATAGCAACACTTTTTGTATTTAAAGTTTCAGGATTAGCTTCACAGGAACTGCAGAATATTGGCAATGAAGTTGCCGGTTACGAAGAGAATGAAGTTGTGAAATTAACTCTTGATACTGTGGCCTATATCGATACCCTGCTAATTGATGAAGCAGGGTTCACAGATGAAAAGCCCGATCAGATTTTCATCGATAAGATGGACAGTCTTGCAAATACCTGGTATATTAAGCATCTGTTTCATCCGGATTCAACCAACAGGGGTGTATACAATTTTCCATCCGATTTGCCCGACTCTGTTTATATATTGCGATTACAGGCTATACAGCAGGTAATACCATTGTCGTACAATAAATTGGTAAAGAGCTTCATTAGGATGTATACCGAAAAAAAGCGCAGTTTGGTTGAGATAATGCTTGGGCTTTCCGGTTACTATTTTCCTGTTTTTGAGGAGGTGCTTGATAAATATGAAATGCCTCTTGAGCTTAGATATCTTCCTGTTATTGAATCAGCCCTGAACCCCAAAGCCCGGTCGCGGGCAGGTGCAAACGGGCTTTGGCAGTTTATGTACCAGACAGGCAGACAATATAATCTGGAGATTACCAGTTTTATTGATGAAAGAAGCGACCCTCTGAAATCAACAGAAGCGGCAGTCAGGTATTTAAAGCAGCTGTATGATGTTTATGGTGACTGGCATCTGACAATTGCAGCGTATAACTGTGGTCCGGGTAATGTTAACCGGGCTGTTGGCAGGTGCGGCAATAAAGTTAACTATTGGGATATTTACTATTTTTTACCCCGTGAAACCCGCGAATTTGTACCTGCATTTATTGCTGCATCGTATGTCATGAATTATTATAAAGAGCATAATCTTTTTCCCCTGTTACCCGATGTGCCGTTTATTACAGATACAGTTATGGTGAATGATTACCTGCATTTCGACCAGGTGTCTGAATTTCTCAATATTGAAAAAGAGCAGCTCAGGTCATTAAATCCGATGTACCGAAGAGATGTCATTCCTGCCAAACCGGATAAATCTTATCCTTTAATTTTACCGGAATCAAAAATTTTTGAATTTATTTCCAACGACACACTTATTTTTGCACATAAGCGGGATAAATATTTCCCGGATAATTCTCTTGCCAATCCTGCCACTCTTTCCGCATCTGATTTTATTCCTGCAGATATTAAAGGGAAAGCCGGAATAACTTACATCATAAAGACGGGCGACAATATAGGGTATATATCATCCTGGTTTAATGTAAGAGCGGCAGATTTGAGATACTGGAATAATATCCACCGCAATCTCATAAGGGCAGGGCAAAAGCTGATAGTATATGTTCCGGAGGATAAAAAGGAGAAGTATGAAAAGGTAAATACCATGACTTTTGCACAGAAGCAGGCTATGATTGGGAAAACTTCAGAAACAGTAGCAGGTAAAAAACCCGAAGTTGAAAAGTTTGACCCGAACTACGAATATTATATTGTAAAAAGCGGGGATACGGTTTGGGGAATTGCCGGTAAATATACAGGCATATCTCCCGAAGATATTCTGAAGCTAAACAACTTAAACCATCGTTCGAGTTTATCTGTCGGGCAGAGATTGAAAATCAGGGCAAAACAAAATATCTGATAAAAAATTATTTTAAGGTAAACTCAGCTGATACGGTAACTTTGATATTTTTTTTGGGTGAGCTTGTATTATGAATTCCATATCCTGCAACTTCAGTGGAATAGGGTTCAGTTATTTGAAAAACACCCGCTCTTGCAGATATAAGTTTGTCGACTTTCATTTTAGTTGGTGAAACAATCTCTTCTGCCCTCTCAAAAGCGTTTTTTGTAGCATCTCCCAGCAGCTGTTTTTTTATCTCTTCAATCTCACTGCTGTAAAATTCCATTGTGGAATTGTCAAAAGTTAACCCGCTTTGGACAAAAAGTTTTGGATCAATTGCCAGGTTTTCAACTTTTTCTATTTCATTCGACACAATATAAACCCGCTGATCAAGGGTATAACCGATATGTCCATTCTGACCATATTCGCGATTCACGTTAATCGGGAAAACTTTAAATTCAGACGATTGAATAGCTGTTTGCTCCCAAAGTTTTTGAAACTCTTCAAGTTTCTCAGCCATGGTAATATAACCTTCACGGATGCCGTTTAAGGAGACCCGTTCGGAAAGGCTGACCGACCACTTGACTATATTGCTGTCAAATTCCCTGGTTCCGTATCCTACTACCTTTACTGTTTGTTGTACCTCTCTTGATTGGACAAAGCACCATCCAAATATGCTGAAAGCAATAATTATTGAGATCCCCAGTATAAATGCCCATGAATTTTTCATCTCTCTATTTTATAGCAATATTAATGATCTTTTTTGGTATAAAAATAAATTTATGTATAGTTTTTTCTTTAATCCATCTCTTTGCTCTTTCATCTGAAAGTATGATTTTTTTGACCTCATCTATGTCTATGTCAATGGGCAGTTCAATTTTAAAGCGCATCTTCCCGTTAAATGAAACAGGATATTCAAAGCTCTCTTCCTTGAGAAGGTTTTCATCTGCTTCAGGCCACGGTTCGTAAGCAATTGTTTTTTGATGACCGTAAAGGGACCACAACTCCTCACTTAGATGAGGGGCAAAGGGTGACAGAAGTTTTGCAAAAATTTCGGAGGTTTTTATTGATACCTTACCCTGCTTAATTGCGGTATTGTTAAAAATCATTAATGCAGAAATTGCAGTGTTGAATTTAAGATTTTCAATATCAGATTCAACTTTTTTTATAGTTTGATGAAGTACTTTTTTTACTTCACCGTTTTCTTCTTCTTTTGTTATATTTTCAAGATTGCCAAAGAACCTGAATACACGATTCAGGAAGTTGAACACACCTTTAACTCCTGTTTCTGACCATGGTTTTCGTTCGTCCAACGGCCCCATGAACATTTCATACAAGCGTAGTGAGTCAGCTCCGTAACGCTCGATTATATCGTCAGGGTTTACCACATTTTTAAGTGACTTTGACATTTTTGCCACTGTTTGTTTAAGCTCCTCCCCCGTTTGTATATGAAAAAATTTTCCATCCCGATCTTCAACCAAGTCAGATGTAACTTTTGCACCGGTGGCGGTTTCATAGGCATAAGCAAGTATCATGCCCTGGTTGAACAGTTTTTTGAAGGGTTCATCAGTAGACACAATACCTAAATCATAAAGTACTTTATGCCAGAACCTGGAGTAAAGCAGGTGGAGCACCGCATGTTCGGCACCGCCTATATAGAGATCAACAGGCATCCAGTATTTTTCTTTATCCGGATCAAATGGCATCCGGTCGTTAAGGGGATCAATATATCTGAGATAATACCAGCATGATCCTGCCCACTGGGGCATCGTATTTGTTTCGCGGCGCCCTTTGCGGCCATTTTTATCAGTTATCTGCAACCATTCAATGGCATTGGCAAGGGGTGATTCTCCCGAATCACCGGGGGTATACTTTTCCAGATTGGGAAGAAGCAGCGGAAGTTCTTTGTCGTCAAGCAGGGATATCTCTCCATCTTCCCAGTGTATGACAGGAAATGGCTCTCCCCAGTATCTTTGACGGCTAAAAAGCCAGTCGCGCATTTTATAATTAACGGCTGCTTTGCCTAAGCCGTGAGCCTCAAGCCATTCTGTTGTTTTCCGGATCCCTGCGGCTCTGTTTAATCCATTAATATCCAATCCTGTTTTATTATTTGCCGAATTAATATACTCTCCGTCTTCAGTCCAGCATTTCAACCCTTTCAGCACCTCTTCACGATCTGTTGCATCTTTTGGATCAAGGATACAAACTACCGGAAGGTTAAATTGTTGTGCAAATTCAAAGTCTCTTGTATCGTGTGCCGGAACAGCCATAATAGCCCCGGTGCCATATCCCGTAAGCACATAATCTGCAATCCACACCGGGATCAATTCATTATTTACGGGATTAACAGCATATCTGCCGGTAAAAACACCTGTTTTTTCTTTGGCTAAATCAGTGCGGTCAAGGTCGGATTTAAGAGCTGCCTTTTGAATATATTGTTTTACCTCTTCTTTTTTTTCAGCTATTGTAATTTTTTCAGCCAGCTTGTGTTCCGGCGCAATTACCATATATGTTGCACCAAAAAGAGTATCCGGCCTGGTAGTATAAACAGGTAGTTTTTCATTAAGGCCTTCAATGGGGAAATTTACTTCAGCCCCTGTGGACTTGCCAATCCAGTTTTTTTGCATGTCGATAATTCCTGCAGGCCAATCGAGCTCTTCAAGTCCCTGCAATAGGCGCTCTGCATATAACGGTATTCTTAAAAGCCACTGCTTAAGGTTTTTTCTGGTCACCGGGTGTCCGCATTTTTCATGTGAACCGTCAGTGAGAACCTCTTCATTAGCACATACTGTTTTACATGCTTCACACCACCAAACCTGCGCATTATCATAATAAGCAAGCCTTTTATCTGCAATATACCGGTTAACGGCATCTTTACCGCGTTTTATAACTTTTTCAGGAATTTTCAGATCAGATATGGGACGTCCCTTATTGGAAATTTCATCGAACCATGTATTATATAACTGTTTAAATATCCATTGTGTCCATTTGAAATAGTGCGGATCGGTTGTATTTATTTCACGGTCCCAATCATAACTAAGCCCGATCGATTTAATTTGTCTCCTGAAATTGTCACAATTATTGTTTGTCGTTTCTGCCGGATGTGTGCCGGTTTCTATTGCATATTGTTCGGCCGGCAGCCCAAAAGCATCATAACCCATAGGGTGAAGCACGTTATATCCTTTCATCCTTTTATATCTGCTTACTATATCTGTGGCAGTGTAGCCTTCAGGGTGGCCAACATGAAGGCCGGCACCCGACGGATAAGGAAACATATCAAGGACATAATATTTTTCTTTTGTAAAATCGTCAACTGTTTTGAATGTTTTATTCTCTTCCCAGTATTTCTGCCATCTGGGTTCTATTTCCATGAAATTATATTCCATTTTTATGCTATTACTTGTAATTCCGGTTCTAATCGGGCAAAGATAAAAAATGATTGTAGGTATGGGTTAAAAAACAGGTTAAAAAAGTGCTTTCTCTATATTGTGATTTTACCTGACAGTGACAATTGAAACAAAAGAAATCCGGCAAATAAATATTTTTCATTTTTTTTCGTTAAACAGAGTAAACAGATATTAATTATGAGAACTGCTTTAACGATTTTTTTGTTGTTTTCAATTGTTGCCGGGTTGTCGGGGCAGCCAAAAAAAAGAGGCCGTGTTAAAAGGAAGTACCGTGACGTGGAAGAGATAACTGAATTAATGCCTGAAGCAGTATTCAGGGGAAGGGTCAGAGATATAAACAGGAATCCTCTTTGTGGTGTCAGTGTGGAAATTGAAGGAATGAAAAGGAAAGTTCATACAAATGAAGAAGGACTTTTTATTTTGACCAATCTTCCGCCGGAGATGCTGAGGATTAAGTTTTCATATACCGGCTTTCGTACAAAAACCATCGATTACCACTTGCAGGAGGGGCAGAACACTCATTATGTTGCACTTGATCTTGATCCTGCACATATCGGGCCGCTTATATCGGGAACTCAAAAAAGGGAACAACATATTCAGGATATTCCCGCTGCAGTAACCTCATTATCACGTGCACTTGCTGATATGTTAAATATCTCCGATATTGAAGATATGGCAGGCTATATTCCCGGATTTACGGCTGCTCCCCCCTCTTTGTTATTATTGACAGATGGCATTCCGGCGGGATATTACAGCGGAGGGTTATTTGATCTGTTTGATATTGAAAGGATTGAATTGGTAAAAGGTTCTCAAAGTGTTTTATATGGAAGCAGTGCTGCCGGAGGTGTAATTAATGTGGTTGCCAAAAAGCCTGAAAATGATTTTAAAGGCTCAATTACTGCCGGCGGAGGTAATTTTTCTTATAAGGAGATCGAAGGAAATATCAATATACCTGCAATTAAAGAGAGACTTTATATAAGGACATCCGGTATTTATAAAGTACGTGACGGGTTTGTTGAAAACAGTTTTGGAGGAACACTGGGCGGGAAAAGTGCTGCAGGGGGGAGGGTTTCTGTTGAATTGTTGCCTTTTTATAACCATAAGTTAAATATTACGGCCGGCTATTTAAAAAAAGAACAACCCGGAATGGCAATGGCCAATCGATGGGTAGCAGACAATAGCGGTGAAGGAGATTTTTTTGATAATAAGATGTCTTTAGATGGAACCGGGGATAAAGGGTTTCAGCAGGAGCAGTCGGATGCCTCGGTTGTATATCGTATTTTTCGTGATGAGAACAGATACTGGACATCGGTCAGCTCTTACAGAAAAAGCAGAACTTTTGATATTTGGGATGCGGATGGCACATTTTTACCTGCGCTGCATATTAACGGGCAGGGAGATGTTAATATTTTTTACCAGGAATTGAGATATAATTTTTCCCGGAAAAGCAGAAATAACGGCTCTTATGGTATTAGTTACCAGGGGGCAGTGAACAGTAACTCAAACAGCTTTTTTTCAAACGACAGGCTGATAATGGATATTATTGATTTTCCCGGTAACTTTTTGATGCCATGGGATAACCGTTTTCCTGTTAATCCGCACCCCCTTGATTCTGATCCGTCCCGTACTTTTAAATTGTCGGGGGATCATAGTGAGCGCTACTCTGTTGAAAGGAGAGCAAGGTTGTTGCAGGGTTTTCTTCACTTCACACATCAGCTTGGCAACAGGATATTTTTTACCGGCGGCATAAGGGCATCATATGAAATGTTAAAGTTACGGCATGAGTCCGAATATTCCGGCGGGGAACCTTCATTTTTGGGAAACTATACAGGCGCATTTCCCAATTTGTTATATAAACCGGCTGAAGAACAGGTTTTTGGCAATAACAGTTTGATAATTACAGGACAAGCCGGATTGATATACCGGTTGAATGAAAAATTCAATTTTTTTGCCAATGCCGCTTATGATAAAAAACCTCAATTGCTTCAGTTTTCCCGGGATGGGAGGCAGCAGCTAATAAAAGGTGAAAAAATTAAAGGTTTGGAAGCAGGTTGGAAGCTGTCGCTTTCGGGAAGGCTTTTTTGGGATGTAACCGGATTTTACCGCATTCATGAGGCTGTTAAAACCGTTAACCGGCAAGCTGCAGCAGGTGAGGGGCTGTTTGATGGTGAAGGCATGGCAATATCTTACGGTGCAGATACGGGTATCAAGGCTGCACTGCTAAAAGGGTTGGAAATTTTTGGCAATTATTCATGGATATTATCTCAGTTTGACTCAACAGGTGTAAACGGGCTGGATTATAAATATGCAGGTAAGCGGTTTGCTTTTTCTCCCGAACATAGTTTTGTGGCCGGAATAAAAGGGCAGGCGGATATCACCAAAAAGGTGAAGCTAATTGTTGTTCCCGGTTATAGTTACAGGTCTCAATTCTGGTTTACAGAGAATAACTCCTCCGGATTATGGCAAAATGGTTATGGATTACTTAACCTGAATGCAGGAGTATCATTGTCAGATCCCAAAATTTCATTCAGCCTTTTCGGCAAAAATATTTTAAATCAAAAATACCTGGCAGGTGCAGGCCATTGGGGAGG
>CAZLZJ010000046.1:0-17988 GCA_964563975.1 uncultured Prolixibacteraceae bacterium | reverse complement strand
TTTTGCGTGTAAAGAAGCGGCTAAAGCTCTTTAATTTTTATATTTCTGTACCATACATCATCGCCATGATCCTGCAAAGCAATATAACCCGTTTTAGCCACATCTGCCCAGTCGGGGTTAAGCCCCGGAAATTTAGAATCAGCAACTAAATTTTTCCAGTCGTCTGTCCACAGATGATACTCCAGCACAGTCTCGCCATTTTGTTTATGAACAACCGTACCGTTATATACCAATATTTCTGCTGAGTTCCATTCACCGGCGGGTTTGGTATTTTGAGGATTTGCCGGGATCAGGTCATACAATGAAGCAGCTTTTCTGTTACCATCCTTTCCAAGAATCGCATCAGGGTGTTTATCGTTGTCGAGCACCTGAAATTCCGGTGCGGTTTTCCAAATTGGCCACTCTTCAATCTCCTGGCCAAGGTAGAAAATTCCTGAGTTTCCGCCTTCTCCTATTTTCCAGTCGATTTTCAGATGAAAATTAGTGAACTCTTTGTTATAAAGGATGTCTCCGCCATCTTCAGAACCGGCTTCACCTTGTCCTGATCCTTTGCAGTGAAGAGTGCCGTCAACTACTTCCCATCCTCCCGGGAAATGATCTTTATTTACCCCGCGCCAGCCGTTATTAGTGGTTCCATCAAATAAAAGGACCCAGCCTTCTCCTTTTTCAGCACTTGACAATTCATTTGGGCCTGCAGGCTTTTCAGTCTCGGCCTGCTTTTTTTGAGTATCTGAGTCTCCCTTTTTTTTGCCTCCGGTACATGAAATTGCAAAAATCAGCATACTTGTTAAAAGAAAATAAATTATGTTTCTCATAGCAATTGATTTTTTGGTTAAATATTCAATTATCAATAATATTTTATACAAAAATAGTTCAAAATCATCATATACCAATAAATAATCATTCTTTAAATTAATTAAAAAGTTAGGATTTAAATCCGGGAAAAGATAAATTCAATGGAGTATTATTTGTAAATTTCGAAAACAAAATGATTTTTTATGAGTAATTCAGAGAAAACTAAAAGAGTTGGAATTCTCACTGCCGGAGGTGATTGTCCGGGATTAAATGCAGCAATCAGAGGAGTAGGCAAAACTGCCATTATTGAATATGGAATGGAGGTTTACGGTTTTACTGCCGGCTTTTTGGGCATGATCAACAGGGAATATATTATATTGAAAGAGTCTCAGCTTTCGGGAATATTGACCGTTGGTGGTACTATTCTTGGTACCTCCCGTGAAAAGCCATATAAAGGAAATGGTAACGGAGCTAACGGGCACGATAAACCTGAAAAAATTCTCAGTACATACAATGATCTGGAACTGGATTGTGTTGTGTGTATTGGTGGAAATGGCACAATGAAAACTGCTTCTATGCTGTCGAAAGAGGGAATGAATATAATTGGTATTCCAAAGACCATAGATAATGATGTATGGGGTACTGACGTGACTTTTGGGTTCGACTCTGCAGTTCAGATAGCAACAGATGCAATTGATCGCCTCCATAATACTGCCAACTCTCATCAAAGAGTTATGATTATTGAAGTTATGGGGCATAATGCAGGTTGGCTTGCCTTATATTCCGGTATGGCAGGCGGTGGAGATATTATTCTTATTCCCGAATTGCCATATAATATACGTTCTGTATGTAAAAAAATTGAAAGCCGCTACGAAGAGAAGAAACCATACTCTATTGTAGTTGTGGCTGAAGGTATTGAACGTCCTAAAAATCGGTCTGCCGGCTCATTTATTGCTGAAGCAATAAGGATTTATACTGATATGGAAACACGCGAAACAGTGTTGGGATATGTTCAAAGAGGGGGAAGTCCGACCCCGAACGACAGGATTCTTGCAACCCGTTATGGGGCTTTTACAGCGCAATGTATAGCGGAGGGATGCTATGGAACGATGGTTGCTTTGAATAAAGGAGAGCTGACAACAGTACCCCTGGCGGAGGTCGGAAATAAACTGAGATTGGTTGACCGGGAGAATCCGCTGATTTTAAAAGCTAAGAAGTTGGGTGTTTCATTTGGGGATGAAGAAATATAAACTGTTAAAAATCAATATAAACCAGTTTTTTTGTTTTAAAATATTCTTCTTTAAAATATTGAGAAAGGTCTTCTATAATTACCCTTTTTTTAAATGGTTTTATTTCTGATGAAAGATCTCCGCCCTTTAAATAAAGAACTCCATTTGGAATGGCATTTTTATTTACGGGAGATATATTTTTTTTTGCCCATTTTGCAAATTGCGGTAATTCGGCGACTGCACGGCTTACAATAAAGTCATACTTATATTTCAGGTTTTCAAGGCGAACTTGTTCAGTAGTTATATTTTTTATTCCTGCAGCTAAGGCCACTTCATTAACAACTTTAATTTTTTTGCCAACGGAATCGATAAGGTGAAATTGTACCTCCGGAAAAAGGATCGCCAGGGGGATCCCCGGGAAGCCGCCGCCGGTACCGGCATCAAGGACTTTGGTTCCCGGCATGAATTTGATAAACTTTCCAATTGCCAGCGAGTGAAGAATATGGCGCTCATACAGTTTTGAAATGTCTTTCCTGGAGATCACATTTATTTTTGAATTCCATTCATTATATAAAGGTCCCAATAAGCTGTATTGTCTTATTTGATCTGAGGTCAGTTCACGAAAGTAAGTTAAAATGATATCCATAAGAATTACCTGTTGTCAATTTCTGTATTGTCAATTAACTTAAACAAAATTTCACGGGCCCTGAAAAGTTGTGCTTTCACGGTGCCAAGGGGCAGATTCAACTCCTTGGCTATCTCCTCATAAGAGTATTCTTTGAAATACCTTAATTCTACAAGGATACGGTAGCGCGGTTTTAACTTTCTGACTACCCGCTGCAGCAGAATTGCTTTTTGTTTACGGATAAGTTTTTCCTCCGGATTTAGATCTTTTGATCTTAGTTTTACAGCTTCTCCCTCTTCATAATTTACCGAATCGTTATCGATAGGGATATATGTTCCTTTTTTTTTCCTTAAGAAGTCAATGCAATTGTTGGAAGCAATTCTGAATAACCATGTACTGAAAGCATAAGTGGGGGAATACTGGTGCAAGTTTTTAAAAGCTTTGCCAAAGGCTTCAAGTGTCAAATCTTCAGCATCACTTTTATTGTTAACCATCTTCAGTAACATATAATATATAGTGTCTTTGTATCGTGCAAGTAACCTGGCAAAAGCATTTTCGTCTCCGTCTAAAGCCATTTTCACCAGAATATAATCCCGGCTGGCTTTCGGCGACAAATTTATCTTTTGCTTTTGCATTTTTTATTAAGGGTGAAATGAGTATAGTAAAAACGGTATCCCAACTTCAGGCATGGTAAAAACAATGCACATATTAACGAAGATAATAATAATTTACTTTCATTCAAACGCTTGAGAGCTTTTTTTATGATAAATAATTTTGTTGAAATCATTAAAATATAAAGTAATGCCAAAAGGGGAAGAAGAGGGGGTATTATAAAGTAAATTGTTGCCATTAACGGCAGAAAGATGCACTCTGTAAACTCTTCAATAGTTAAAATTGCCTTTTTCGAAAAACTCAGATGCTTTCTTATTCTTATCTCTTTTTTTAACAGATCAAAAAAATCTGATGCCCCGATATTTTCATTTTTAAATATTGTGGTCTTTTTATCAAAATTAATTTTTGTGCTCTTTTTATTTATAAAAGTGTTGATCAGCAGCTCTAAGTTTGCATACGGTTCACTTATCTTGTGGCGATATCCTCCGGAAGCATAATATTTTTCTTTTCTAAAGGCAACGTTTTCTTCTGTAATAATGAAAGATAGCCCGTTTGCAATATACCCGGCACTTTTAATTTGTTGTAGAAAATATTCAACCCTGAAGAGAATATTGAACAGTGACCCGGTGTGCTCCAAGTTTGAATAATTAACAATAATATCACTATAGTGGTTAAGTGAGGATGTTACTGCTTGCAGCCATTCAGGATTAAATTTACTTACCGAAGGAGGAATTACCATTATCCAGTCATATTCGGAAGCTTTTATTGCAATATTCTGAGCCATTTTTACAGAGTTCAATATCTCCTGATTCAATGAAGAAATCTTTAAGTGTCTGTATTTCTCTTTTAATGAACCAAGCAAAATTGCTGAGTTATCTCCTGAATAGTCATCAACGGCAATAAGTTCAAATTTTGCATCTTTTGCCTCCAATACAGGTGGCAGATAGTTACTTATATTTTTTTCTTCATTCCTGACTGTTAATATGAGCGAAAGAGGCATTCCGCCGGTAGCAATTTTTAATTTTTTAAAAAATACTTTTCCGATAAAGGCAAAGTGATAAAAAATTCTGAAGATATATATAACACAAAAAATATACAGCACTGCCCATTCGTGAGTCTCTATCTGCATAATTGCAGTTTGAATTGATTTCAGCATTAATTATTTTTCTAAATATTTATCAAAAATGTAAACAATCGATTCAATATCAAAATTAATTTATCAAAAACATCTTTTTTATATAATAGCTATATTTGACCTCATAAATAAAAAAGAGGTAATGAATTTCAGGCTGATATCAACGGCAAATGATTCCCATGCAAGGGCAGGAGTAATAGCTACGGGGCACGGAGAATTTGAAACACCTGTATTTATGCCTGTAGGAACAGCCGGTTCGGTTAAAGGTATTTATACTAAAGATCTTAAAAAAGATATTAAAGCTGATATAATACTTGGTAACGCTTATCATCTTTACCTCCGTCCGGGGATTCAAATTCTCGAAGAAGCCGGAGGGCTTCATAAGTTTAGTATGTGGGAAGGGCCGCTGCTGACTGACAGTGGTGGTTATCAGGTTTTTTCACTGGGAGCTATGTGTAAGTTAAGTGATGAAGGAGTCAGGTTCCAGTCGCATATCGACGGCTCTTACCATTTTTTTACTCCTGAAAAGGTAATAGATATTCAACGTTCAATAGGTGCTGATATAATCATGGCTTTTGATGAATGTACCCCGGGAAGTGCTGATTATGAATATGCAAAAAAGTCAATGGAGCTTACACACAGATGGTTGAAAAGATGTTTCGACCGTTTTGAAAAAACAGACTCTCTTTATGGTTACCCACAGACTCTTTTTCCTATTGTTCAGGGTGGTGTTTTTCCTGATTTGCGAAAAGAAGCTGCTGTTCATGTAAGTTCTTATGAGGCCGGTGGATATGCAATTGGCGGTCTTTCAGTCGGAGAGCCTGAAGAGGTGATGTATGAAATGACTGAAATAGTGACGGCAGAGCTCCCGGAAGATAAGCCCAGATACCTGATGGGTGTTGGGACTCCGGTAAATATATTGGAGGCTGTTGATCGTGGCATTGATATGTTTGACTGTGTAATGCCTACCCGAAATGGAAGAAATGGAATGATATTTACCTCTGAAGGAGTTATTAATATGCGAAACCAAAAATGGGCACATGACCATTCGCCTATTGATAAAAACGGCACCTCTTTTGTAGATAGATATTCAAAAGCATATCTCAGGCATTTGATAATTTCCAATGAAATGTTAGGCGCACAGATAGCCAGTTACCATAATCTCTCTTTTTATATCCGGTTAGTCAATGAAGCAAGAGAAAAGATAATTAATGGTAACTTTAAAAGTTGGAAAAATGAGATGGTAAAAAAGTTAAGCAAAAGATTATAAATATTATGAAGTTTTATAAAACAATCGATATTTATATAACTAAAAAGTTTCTTGGTACTTTTTTTTATGCAATTGCATTGATATTAAGTATTGCAGTTGTTTTTGATATGTCCGAAAACCTTGATGAATTTCTGTCAAAAGATATCTCATGGCTAACCATTATTTCAGAATATTATTTTAATTTCATTCCTTATTTTGCAAATCTTTTCAGCCCGCTGTTTACTTTTATTGCCGTAATATATTTCACTTCCAAAATGGCTTATAATACAGAAATAATTGCCATTATAAGCAGCGGTATGTCGTATGCCAGATTAATGAGGCCCTATTTGGTGTCTGCATTTTTTATTGCACTGTTCTCTTTCGTGTTGGGTAACTATATAATTCCTCCTGCAAATCATACACTTAACCTGTTTAAGCAATTTTATATTGACAATAACAGGCAGACAGTATCAGATGAACGGAATATTCACAGGCAGATAGAGCCGGGAATTTTTATTTATATGCAAAGTTACAGCCAGGGAAATGTGGGGTACAGGTTTACTATTGAACATTTTGAGGATTCCAAACTTGTTGAAAAATTAACTGCAGAAAATATCAGGTGGGATGAGGAAAGTGGCAAATGGATATTAAATAATTGGTGGAGAAGAAAAATTTATGATACTCATGAAGAGATTGAAAAGGGATACCGTATTGATACCACTCTCATAATGAGCCCGGATGATTACAAAATCATGAAAAATGAAATGGAAAGCTATACAACTCCGGCATTAAAAGCGGAGATAGCAAAAATGAAAATGAGGGGAATCAATACAGTTGAGTGGGAGATTGAAAAACATAAACGTATTGCCGGTCCGTTTTCTTCATTTATACTTACAATAATTGGGGTGGGGCTGGCATCAAGAAAAATAAAAGGGGGGCTGGGTCTTCACCTGGGGCTTGGCTTGTTGTTAAGTTTTTCTTATTTAATGTTTATGCAGGTATCTACTGTATTTGCGGTAAATGGTAATGCACCTCCGTTGCTGGCAGTCTGGATACCTAACTTAGGATATAGCATTATAGCATTTATTGTTTTCAGGTGGGCTGCAAGATAGTCAATAGAGCAGGTATCCCGAATAAAACCGGGATAAAAGAGTACAATGAAACGAATATCCCGATTTTAACCGGGATAAACGACCATGATAAAATTTTGCGGGTTCTTCCGGCTAAAGCCGGGGCAGGTTATCTGATACCTTTGTAAACTTTTAATCATATAAAAAAAATGATTAGTTTTATCCTGCATAAAAAAATATAATCCTTTTTATAAATTGTAACAATAAGGCAATATGTCAATAAGAAGTAATGTTCTTTACCTTAGAAAAAGAAAGAGGGAAGTTCAAAAAGGAGGAGGAGATAAAGCCATTGAGAAACAGGCACAAATGGGTAAGCTTACTGCCCGTGAGCGGATAGTTGCAATACTTGATAAAAATTCATTTTATGAATATGACCTCTTTGTGGAGCATAGCGCCAAAGACTTTGGCATGGAGACAAAAGTGCTTCACGGTGACGGCGTGATAATAGGTACGGGAACAATATATAATAAGCCTGTTTGTATTTTTGCGCAGGATTTTACTGTGGCAGGAGGTTCTCTCGGGCTGATGCATGCCCGAAAGATTACTAAAATAATGGATCATGCTTTGAAAATGAGAGTTCCGCTTATTGGTATCAATGATTCAGGCGGAGCCAGGATCCAGGAGGGAGTGAATTCTCTTGCAGGGTATGGAGAGATATTTTTCAGGAATACCCTTTCTTCCGGAGTAATTCCTCAAATTTCAGTTATTCTCGGACCTTGTGCAGGAGGGGCTGTCTATTCTCCGGCGCTTACCGATTTTGTGTTTGTAGTTGAAAATATTTCAAAAATGTTCATTACAGGTCCGGGTGTTATTAAGAGTGTTCTTGGTGAAGAGATCAGCATGGAAGAGCTTGGGGGCGCTAAAGTTCATGCTGAAATTACCGGTAACGCTCATTTTTATGCTACAAGTGAACAGGAGTGCTTCGAACAAATCAAAAAATTAATCAGCTTTATTCCCCGTAACAATGTTTCTAAGGCATTGCCATTTCCTCCTAAGCCACCCCGTAAAGGGAAGAAGATTGAAGATATTGTTCCTTCCGATCCGCGCTTACCCTATGATATGAGAGAGATCATAATGTCAATTACCGATAACTCGGAATTTTTTGAAATAATGGAGCTTTTTGCACCAAATATTATTATCGGCTTTGGAAGAATGGAAGGTGAAACAGTAGGATTTGTGGCTAATCAGCCAATGGTTATGGCCGGGGTGCTCGATACCGACAGCTCCGATAAAGCTGCCCGTTTTATACGCTATTGCGATGCTTTTAATATTCCGATTGTTACACTTGAAGACCTTCCTGGTTATATGCCGGGTGTTGATCAGGAGCATGCGGGGGTTATCAGGCATGGGGCAAAAATGTTATATGCTTACAGTGAAGCCACAGTACCAAAGATTACCGTGATTATAAGAAAAGCTTATGGAGGAGGTTATATTGCAATGAATTCCAGACATCTGCGGGCAGACTTTGTTTTTGCCTGGCCAACAGCAGAAATTGCTGTTATGGGACCTGAAGGTGCGGCAAATATTGTTTTCCGCAAAGAGATCTCTGAAGCGGAAAATCCTGAAAAAGTGCGTCAGCAAAAAATCAGGGAGTATAAGGAGAAATTTGCCAATCCATATGTGGCAGCAGCACAAGGATATATAGATGAGGTAATTGAACCAAAAGAAACACGGGGAAGAATATTACACGGGCTGAAAGTTTCTGAAAATAAGAATATATTTCTTCCCAATAAAAAACATGGCATTCCTCCTTTTTAGAGAATTTCGGAGGTTTTCATTTGGCATCGCTTTTATGCCGGCTTTGGACGAATTTACTATATTTAAAAAAGTTAATTATATGAGTGAAAAGCAGGAGCTTAAAAACCTGATCATTGAGGGTACGATATATAAAACCACATATACCGCTAAATTTGATAACCGCGTAAATTGGCAAATGCCCGATCCAAATAAATTGTACTCTTTTATTCCCGGTACCGTGGTAAATATTTTTGTGAAACCTAAAGATAAAGTTAAAGAGGGCGAAACGCTGCTGCTTTTAGAAGCAATGAAAATGCAAAATCAGGTGAGAATGCCTTTTGACGGCGAGATAGTTAAAATATATGTAAAAAAAGATGAAGTGATCCCCAAAAGGCATTTGATGGCTGAAATCAAACCTTTAACCCCAAAGGTAAAAACTTGAGACCGGAAAATTTTCTGAAATATTTTTATGGTCATAATTATCTTGCATCATTAACAGGGATATTAAATGGCACATTGGGTGAAAAGATTCATCTTAAAGGTCTTGTAGGCTCCGCAAAGTCAATTTTTACTGCAATTCTTTTTAAAGAAGCAAAATGCCCGTTGCTCATTTTGACAGATAACCGTGAAGATGCAGCATATTTTTATGATGATCTTTTTAACTTAGGATTAAAAGAAGCTACCCTGTTTTTTCCATCTTCCTATAAAAGGTCAATACAGTATGGCCGCCCCGAGAGGGAGAATATTGTTCAGCGCACAGAAACATTAAGTAAGATAAATGAAAAAAATTCTCCGAAAATAGTGGTGACCTATCCGGAGGCATTGATCGAAAAGGTAATTTCGCAAGATGACTTGGAAAAGAGTATTCTCACCGTTGGTGTGGGCGACAAAATATCGTTGGGCTTTATTACTGAATTTTTAAATGAGTTTGGATTTGAAAGGACAGACTTTGTCTATTCTCCCGGTCAGTTTGCAGTGAGAGGGAGTATTGTCGATATTTTTTCATACTCCTCCGATATTCCTTTACGTCTTGATTTTTTCGGAGATATTATTGAATCAATAAGAAAATTTGATATTGATACTCAAATATCCAACGAGTCTTTACAAAGAACAGTAATTGTTCCCGACACACAGACTGATGCTACAAAGATTGAGCGAATTCCGTTGCCGGCTTTTATGCCGGAACACACTGTTTGTCTTGGGAATGACCTGAACCGGCTTATTGGTGCAATTATTTCTGAAGAGAGAGAAGTATCCGCTCCTGATTTTTTGGCCTCGGGCGATGAGTTGAAAAATGAGTTGAAGCGCATGACTGTATTTGATTGGGGTTCAGATCTTCTGTTTGAACCTGCTAAGGTTATTCAATTTTTAAATTCCCGCCAACCGGTCTTTCATAAAAAATTTGATTTTTTAAGTAAAAACCTTGAGGAATATCAGAATGCAGGATATCAGCTCTTTCTTTTGTCAAATCAGGAAAAACAAATTGAAAGGCTTAAGGCTATTTTTAATGATATTAAAGCTGATATAAGGTTTATCCCTGTTAATTTTACCCTGAATGAAGGATTTGTTGAAAACAGTCTGAAAATTTGTTGTTATACCGATCATCAGATATTTGAGCGTTATCACAGATATAAACTGCAAGCAAATAAAACCAAGCGTGAAACAGTATCACTTTCAGAGCTCAATAAACTGCATCCGGGTGATTATGTTGTTCATATCGACCACGGTATAGGAAAATTTGCCGGATTGGTGCGTACAGAAATAAACGGAAAGATGCAGGAAGCTATCAGGTTGGTTTATAAAAATAATGATTCTCTGTTAGTTAATATCCATTCACTTCACCGGATAACAAAATATAAAGGCAGAGAGGGTAGTGAGCCTTCCCTCAATCAGTTAGGAACCGGTGCATGGCAAAGGATGAAAAACAGGACTAAGGCTAAAGTTAAAGATATAGCCAAAGAGCTTATTTCACTTTATGCTCAGAGAATGGCGGAAAATGGTTTTGCATTTTCTCCCGATACATACCTCCAGAATGAGTTGGAAGCATCGTTTATTTATGAAGATACACCTGATCAGGAAAAAGCTACTGCCGCAGTTAAAGAGGATATGGAAAAACCGGTACCGATGGATAGGCTTGTTTGCGGTGATGTAGGGTTTGGAAAAACAGAAGTGGCTATCCGTGCGGCATTTAAAGCTGCTGTCGATAATAAGCAGGTAGCACTGCTTGTGCCCACAACAATTTTAGCATTGCAGCATTATAAAACTTTTTCTGAACGGCTGAAAGATTTTCCGGTTAATATCTCTTATATAAGCAGGTTTAAGTCGGCTGCCGGGATCAGAGAGACATTGAACGAGCTTGCAGAAGGAAAGATAGATATTCTTATCGGCACTCACAGGCTTGTAAGTAAAGATGTGAAGTTTAAAGACCTCGGGCTGTTAATAGTTGATGAAGAGCAGAAATTTGGAGTTGCGGTGAAAGAGAAACTTAAACATTTGAAGGTTAATGTAGATACACTTTCACTTACGGCAACCCCTATTCCAAGAACTCTTCAGTTTTCGCTGATGGGGGCCCGCGATCTTTCAATTATCCAAACTCCGCCTCCTAACAGGTATCCGATTATAACAGAGGTTCATGGATTTAATGACCAGCTTATAAGAGATGCTGTTTTGTATGAGTTAGGAAGAAATGGACAGGTGTTTTTTATTCATAACCGTATAGAAAATATATATGAAGTAAGAGATACTATTCATAGAATTGTGCCTGAAGCATCGCTGGCTGTGGGTCATGGACAAATGGAAGGACATAAGCTTGAAAAGACTATGCTTGATTATATAAATGGGAAATATGATATATTGATTGCAACTACAATCATTGAGTCAGGCCTTGATATTCCAAATGCAAATACAATGATTATTAATCAGGCTCAAAAATATGGGTTAAGTGATTTGCATCAGCTGCGCGGCCGGGTGGGAAGGTCTAATAAAAAAGCTTTTTGTTACCTTATTACTCCCCCGCTGTCAACTTTGAATCCCGATGCCCGCCGCAGGCTAAAAGCAATAGAGGAATTCTCTGAGCTTGGAAGCGGTTTTAATATAGCTATGCAGGATCTTGATATCAGAGGAGCAGGTAATCTCCTTGGAGCAGAGCAGAGCGGATTTATTGCAGATATCGGCTTCGAGACTTACCACCGTATTTTGGATGAGGCTGTGCAGGAGCTTAAACAGGAGGAGTTTAAAGATCTTTTTAAAGATAAGGAGAAAAAAGAGGCCGGCGCTTTTTTAAATATTAATTTTACGGGAGATTGCCATATAGATACAGATATGGAACTGCTTATGCCCGAAAGTTATGTTCCGGGAAGTTCGGAGCGAATGGCTCTTTATCGTGAATTAGATAATGTTGAAAATAGAGAGCAACTTGAAAAGTTTAAAAGGGGATTGGAAGACCGGTTTGGTAAATTACCGGATGAAACACGTGAATTACTGGAGATTGTCAGATTGCGATGGATAGCTATCGGTTTAGGCATGGAGAAGATTTTTTTAAAAGAAGGCAAAATGATTTGCCATTTTATTTCCGACCAGAAATCACCTTTTTACCGGTCACAGCTGTTTATGAATATTGTTAATCATATTCAAAAAGGCAAAACCCGGGGGAGGATGCAGGAGAAAAATCATAAGCTTACATTTACTGTGCAAAATGTGATAAATGTGGAAACTGCAAGGTTTATTCTGGAGGAGATGACTGCTGAGACAATGTGAATATAAAATAATTGTTCTTATTGTTGATTAACAATCAATCCACGGGTAATATCTATTCATAAATAATAATATATTTGTCACTCAAATCACAGCAAATTGATTTTTTTGTTTTTTTGATTTAACCTTTTCGGGTTTTAACAGTCAAATTATATTGCAAATTTCCCTTTCGGGATTAAAAAAGTTTAAGTGTGGCTACAAAAAAATTTTTTAGATTGACAATATCGGTTGTCCTGGCTGTTATGTTGGCCGGCATTATTTTTTATCCAAAATATAAACATTTTTTTCCGGTAGGCAGCGATCCTTTAATGGCTGCTCAATCAGCAGGCAGATCAGGCGGCCCCCAGGTACTGTTTGCCAGCGGGTATATTCTTGTTCCGGCTAATATGAGCGAGTTAATATACAGCACAGGTACACTTTTGCCTGATGAAGAGGTGGAGTTGTCGTTTGAAACTTCAGGTAAAGTTGTGGGCCTGTTTTTTGAGGAAGGTAAAAGGGTTAAAGAATCAGAACTGCTTGCAAAGATCAATGATAAGCCGCTACAGGCTCAGTTGTTAAAATTACAGGCACAGCTGAAGCTCTCCAGTGAAAGGGAGTTCAGACAGCGCCAGTTGCTCGACAGGGATGCCATAAGCAGAGAAAGTTATGACCAGGTTGCAACTGAGTTGCAGGCGCTCGAAGCAGATATTATGCTGGTGGAGGCAAGAATAGCCGAGACTGAATTGAGAGCCCCTTTTGATGGGATTATCGGACTAAGAATGATAAGTGAGGGAGCTTATGCTACCACTCAGACCAAAATAGTAAGTTTAGTAAAAACCAAACCATTGAAAGTTGAATTTTCCATACCGGAAAGATATGCAGGTGAAGTAAATCCGGGTTTTCCCATAAATTTTAATATTGATGGTATATCCGGAACATTTGGGGCAAAGGTGTATGCTATTGACCCAAAGGTTGACATGAATACCAGAACTTTAGTAGTACGGGCACTATATCCCAATACCAATGAAGAACTTAAGCCAGGCCGGTTTGCAAGTGTCAGGGCTGAACTTTCGCAGATTGAAAATACGGTTTCAATTCCGACCGAAGCACTGATTCCGGAAATGGAAGGAGAAAAGGTTTATATCTTAAATAGCGGCAAGGCCAGCGAAAAAAAGGTAAAAACCGGATTGCGAACCGAATCATACATTCAGATAAGGGAAGGGTTGAATTTTGGAGATACATTGCTGACATCAGGTATTTTGCAACTCAGAGACGGTCTCCCTGTTCAGCTTGATACTTTGGTAACAAACAAAATAGTAAGCGAATAAAATGAGTCTTTCATCAGTAAGTATAAAGAGACCTGTACTGGCAACAGTACTTTCATTAGTCATAATTCTTTTTGGAGTGATCGGGATGACTTTTTTGGGGATCAGAGAGTTTCCAAGTGTCGATCCGCCAATTATTTCAGTTGACACATCATACCCGGGGGCAAACTCAGATGTTATTGAGACACAGATAACAGAACCACTCGAGCAATCAATAAACGGTATTCCGGGTATCCGTTCCCTTACATCAAACAGCAGTCAGGGACGCAGCAGGATTACCGTTGAATTTGAACTTTCGGTAGATTTGGAGACAGCTGCCAATGATGTTCGTGATAAGGTTTCTCAGGCACAGCGTTTTATCCCCCGCGATTGTGATCCGCCAACTGTTTCTAAAGCAGATGCTGATGCCGAACCTATTATGCAGATTGCCGTTAAGAGCCCTAAAAGATCGTTGCTTGAGCTTTCCGAGATTGCAGAACTTACCTTTAAGGAGCAACTTCAAACTGTTTCAGGAGTTAGCTCGGTAAGTATTTGGGGAGAAAAACGGTATGCAATGAGAATATGGTTGGATCCTGCAAAACTTGCAGGATATCAGATGACACCCTTAGATGTGCGAAATGCAATTTTAAGAGAGAATGTAGAGCTTCCTGCCGGCAGTATTGAGGGAAATACCACTGAACTGACAATTAGAACACTTGGATTGATGACAACGCCCCAAGAGTTTAATAACCTGATATTAAAGCAATCGGGCGATCAGCTGATAAGGGTGAGAGATATTGGCAGGGCTGAATTGGGGCCTGAAGATTTGAGGGGAATTATGAAAATGAACGGTATCCCTATGGTGTCTACCGTTATTATACCTCAGCCCGGAGCAAACCATATCGATATTGTTGATGATGTATATGAAAGACTGGAATTTATTAAAAGAGATCTTCCTGATGATATTGGAATTGATATAGGATTTGATAATACAAAATATATACGCTCATCAATCAAAGAGGTTCAGGATACCATATTCCTGGCATTTGTGCTGGTTGTATTAATTATATTTTTCTTTTTGCGCGACTGGAGAACTACAATAATTCCAATTATCGTAATTCCCGTATCATTGGTCGGATCATTTTTTATAATGTATCTTGCAGGATTTACAATCAATGTGCTTACACTGCTGGCAATTGTTTTGTCGATCGGACTTGTTGTTGACGATGCAATTGTAATGATGGAGAATATTTATGTTAAGATTGAACAGGGAATGTCTCCTATTGAGGCAGGGATAAAAGGCTCCGATGAAATATTTTTTGCAATTGTTGCCACTACGATAACCCTTGTTGCGGTGTTTATACCTATTGTTTTTCTGGAAGGAATGACAGGAAGGTTATTCAGAGAGTTCAGTATTGTTATTGCCGGGGCAGTTGCTATTTCATCATTTGTTGCCCTGACACTTACTCCCATGCTTTCCACAAAGTTTTTAAAAACAAAACAGAAAAGGAGTAAAGCATACAATTTCACAGAAAAGTTCTTTGTGAAATTAAACACTGTTTATAAAAATTCACTTGAACTGTTTTTAAAAAGAAAGTATTTATCGATAGTGATATTAGCCCTGGCTTTAATTTCCATATTTGTATTTTGGAAAGTTATACCTGCCGAAATGGCTCCTTTGGAAGACCGGTCACAGTTGAATGCACGTATTACTGCACCTGAAGGAGCAACTTATGAATTTATTTATGATTATGCTGAAGAGGTTACTTCATTGGTTGAAAAGTATGTTCCTGAAAGGGATAAGGTAACTGCCATGATCAGGGGTAATTTTGCATTTGTCAGGGTAATATTGTCTGATCCTGACAAGAGAGACAGGTCACAACAGGAAATAGCTATTGAACTTACCGATGAGCTCCGTAAAAAAACCAAAGCCCGAACCACCGTTATGCAGCAATCAACATTTGGAGGCAGGCGTGCCAGAACACCAATCCAATATGTTATCCAGGCTCAGACTATTGATAAGTTAAGAGAGATACTTCCCCAATTTATGGCTGAAGTAAATGATAATCCGGTATTTGTAATGCCTGATGTGAATCTTAAATTTACAAAACCTGAATTGCAAATTGAAATAAACAGAGATAAAGCTAATCTGCTTGGTGTCTCAACACAGAATATCGGGCAAACACTGCAGCTGGCGCTCAGCGGTCAGCGGTTCGGATATTTTATCATGAATGGAAAGCAATATCAGATTTTGGGTGAGCTGGCACGTCAGGACAGGAATAAGCCATTAGACCTGAAATCACTGTTTATTAGAAATGATAAAGGGCAAATGGTGCAGCTTGATAACTTTGTTACATTGAAAGAGTCAACCGCACCACCGCAGCTGTACCGCTATAATAGGTTTGTTTCGGCAACCGTTTCCGCTAACCTGGCTAAAGGGAAAACCATAAGTGAAGGCCTTATCGAAATGGACAAAATTGCCGATAAGGTATTAGACGATACTTTCCGGACTGCGCTTGCGGGAGACTCAAAAGATTACTCTGAAAGTTCATCCAGTCTTATGTTTGCATTCCTTCTGGCAATTGTTCTTATTTTTCTTGTTCTTGCTGCTCAGTTTGAAAGCTTTAAAGATCCTATAATAGTTATGATGACTGTTCCTTTGGCTCTTACGGGAGCACTTCTTTTTATGTGGTATTTCGATATTACAATGAATATATTCAGTCAGATTGGTATAATAATGCTGATAGGACTTGTGACAAAAAATGGAATATTGATTGTTGAGTTTGCCAATCAAAGAAAAGAAGCGGGGATGTCAAAATTTGATGCAATAAAATTTTCTGCAGCTGCCCGCTTCAGGCCGATACTTATGACTTCACTTTCAACAATACTTGGTATCCTTCCACTTGCCCTGGGGCTTGGAGATGGCGCAGAAAGCCGGGTCACCATGGGTGTGGCCGTGGTTGGCGGAATGCTTATTTCAACATTCTTCACTCTATATGTTGTGCCGGGTATTTACCTGTTTGTTTCAAGTGATTTAACAAATTCAAATAATGATAATGAGATCACTCCTGATGAGGTTCAAAAAATTGTATAAATTGCAAATAGCAGTACAAATTCTTCTGGTATTGATTTTGTCTGAAAAAATCGGGGCTCAGGAAGTTTATGATTTGAGCCGGTGTGTGGTTACAGGGCTTGAACAAAATTTTGCCGTTAAAATAGTCCGCAATCAGGAGGCAATAGCTGAAAATAATTATAGCAGAGGCACTGCCGGGTTTTTGCCTGTTGTTACAACAACCAACAGGTTTGGCGGCAATATAGCCACCACCACACAAAATATGAATGACGGAAGCCAAAATATATCCGACGGGGTTCATAACACAACGGGATCGGCAGGAATAACTGTTGATATGCCTCTTTTTCGCGGGTTTAATATTCAGACAACATATCAAAAATTAAATGAACTTAAAAAGATTGGCGGACTGAATACTCAGATGTCGATGGAAAACCTTGTTGCACAAATAGTTGCTGAGTACTATTTTCATATTCAGCAATTAAATCATTATAACAATATGGAATATGCAGTATCCCTTTCGCGCGAAAGGGTCAGGATAGATGAGCACAGGTACCTTCTTGGCGCCTCATCCAAACTCGAATTGCTGCAGTCTATTGTATATCTTAATGCCGACAGCTCAAGGCTCGCCCGGCAAAATGAAGCAATTCTTGAATCTGAAATAAGGCTTAAAAAACTTATGGCCCTTAAAAATCTGGAAGATGATATTATCCTTTTAGATTCTTCCATTGTTTTTAACCCTGATCTTCTTTTTAATGAATTGTTTGAGTCAACACTCGATTTTAATACAAGTTTACAAATTGCAAAAAATAATCAGGTTATTTCAGAGCTTGATTATAAGCTGATTGCTTCAAGATCATATCCTTACCTTAGTTTTTCTTCCGGATATAACTATAATTACAGGGGATATGGTACCGGCACAATAAGCGATTACGGTGCCCTTGCAATCAATAATCAGCAAACCAGAACTCTTAATTATGGTGTCACTGTCGGCATGGACCTGTTTAACGGTTTTAATCAAAGAAGGGAAAAGACAAATGCACTTATTGAAGTTGAAAACAGGAGTTTCAGATACCAGGAGATTGAGCAGGATATTAAAGCTGAACTTCTGACTATTTATTATGCTTATGAAAATAATCTCCGGTTAGTGCAGATGGAAGAGCAGAATCTTGATGTTGCAAGAGAAAATCTGGAGATTGCCCTCGAACGTTATCGCCTGGGTGCATTGTCGGGACTGGAGCTTCGCGAAGTTCAGAAGAGCTTGCTTGATGCCGAGGAGAGGCTGATTTCAGTTAAATACCAAACTAAACTTGCAGAAATTTCTCTTTTGCAGATAGCAGGAAAAATTATGGAGTATGTTTAATATCCGG
>CAZLZJ010000045.1:3538-18565 GCA_964563975.1 uncultured Prolixibacteraceae bacterium | reverse complement strand
TGTAAATATTTTACATGCTCGTTTTATATGATTGAAAAAGATTGGCAGTTACCAAGATGATTTAAATATAAAATTAATATTCCCCTTTTTTTCTATTTTTGTAAAATAGTTATAATACCACTTGAAAATGTTTGAAAATTTAACTGATAGACTTGAGAGGTCGTTTAAACTTCTCAAAGGAGAAGGAAAGATTACGGAAATCAATATTGCCGAGACATTAAAGGATATCCGGCGGGCACTTCTTGATGCCGATGTTAACTATAGTATAGCAAAAAAATTTACCGGCGATGTAAAAGAAAAAGCATTGGGCCAAAATGTATTGTCATCGGTCAAACCGGGGCAGATGATGGTGAAAATTGTTAAAGATGAGCTTACCGCTTTAATGGGTGGCGAGTCGGTCGGGATAAATTTGAAAAGCCCGGTTACCGTAATTTTGATGGCCGGTTTGCAAGGATCGGGAAAAACAACTTTTGCAGGTAAGCTGGCCAACATGCTCAAAAAGAAGAGAGGAAAGTATCCTTTGCTTGCAGCCTGCGATGTGTACAGACCTGCAGCTATTGAACAGTTGAAAGTATTGGGTGAGCAGGTTGGTGTTTCTGTATATGCTGAAGAGGGTAATATGAACCCTGTTAAAATTGCTAAAGCTGCAGTTAAAGAGGCAAAAAACAAAGGTAATGATGTGGTTATTATCGATACTGCAGGGCGTCTGGCCATTGATGAGCAGATGATGAAAGAGATTTCTTCAATCAGAGATGCTGTAAATCCTGATGAAATATTGTTTGTAGTAGATGCAATGACAGGTCAGGATGCCGTGAACACTGCAAAAGAGTTTAATGATGTGCTTAACTTTGACGGAGTGGTATTGACAAAGCTTGATGGTGATACCAGAGGCGGAGCAGCATTGTCGATAAGGGCAATTGTTGAAAAACCGATAAAGTTTGTTGGAACAGGCGAAAAACTTGATGCCATTGATGTTTTTTACCCGGAAAGGATGTCTGACCGTATTTTGGGTATGGGAGATATAGTTACCTTAGTTGAAAAAGCGCAGGAGCAGTTTGATGAAGAAGAGGCTCGCAGACTTCAAAAAAAGCTGGCTAAAAATACATTTGATTTTAATGATTTCCTGAAGCAGGTACATCAGATTAAAAAAATGGGGAATCTGAAAGATGTGGTATCGCTGATACCCGGGATGGGTAAAATGATGAAAAATATTGATCTTGATGATGATGCATTTAAACATATTGAAGCAATCATCTTTTCAATGACTCCTGCTGAGCGTGAAAATCCTGTTTTGATAAACGGGAGTCGCAGAAAAAGAATTGCCGGCGGGTCAGGAACAAATGTGCAGGAGGTTAACAGATTGCTAAAACAGTTTACAGAAACCCGGAAGATGATGAAGATGGTATCTTCCGGGAAAAATATATCCCAATTAATGGGAAATATGAGACAGCAAGGAGGTAAATATTAATTAAAGAACCATAAAAATTGATCAGATGATATTGATAGACGGAAAAAAAGTTGCAGCTGAAATGAAGCAGGAGATTGCTGCAAAAGTGGAACAGTTAAAAAAAAGAGGCCTGAAACCGCCGCATCTGGCTGCTATTTTAGTTGGACATGATGGAGGAAGCGAAACTTACGTTGCATATAAAATAAAAGATTGTGCGGAAGTCGGATTTAAATCTTCACTGTTCAGGTTTGAGGATAATGTAACTGAAGATATTTTACTGAATAAAGTAAAGGATCTGAATTGTGATGACCAGATTGACGGATTTATAGTTCAGCTGCCCCTGCCGGGGCATATTTCAGAACAGAAGGTAATTGAATCTATTAATCCTAAAAAAGATGTTGATGGATTTCATCCTGAAAATCTGGGAAGAATGGTAATCGGCTTACCCTCCTTTGTGTCAGCAACACCGTTTGGAATTATTGAGCTGATTAAGAGATATAATATTGAAACATCGGGCAAGAGCTGTGTGATTCTTGGCAGGAGTAATATCGTAGGAAGGCCATTGAGTATTTTAATGTCGCAAAAAGCAGTGAATGCCACTGTGACAGTTGCACACAGCCGTACAAAAAATATTGAAGAGCTGTGTTACGCCGCCGATATTTTAGTTGCTGCAATAGGAGTGCCCGGATTTGTAAAGGGAGATATGGTTGGCGAAGGGGCTGTGGTTATAGATGTGGGAACTACCCGCGTTAAATCGGATAAGACAAAATCGGGCTGGAAACTTAGAGGTGATGTGGTATTTGAAGAGGTAGCCGATAAATGCTCGTATATTACCCCGGTGCCGGGAGGGGTGGGACCTATGACCAGGGTTTCATTGCTTTATAATACATTGCTGGCCTCTTCAGGTGAAATTTACAAGTAGTTTATTAATAAATAGTTGTAGTTTAGAATCTTTATAAATTAGGATTACGTTTGCCAATTTGCACTATTATGTGAAATGTTAGTATTTAAAGTGGTATAATATTTCAATTATTTTTCTATTTTTGAATTTGTATCTTGTAATAAACCACAATTTTAGTAGGATGGAAAGTGTTGAGAATAAAGGAGAGGGCAAAAAAGCTGAAGAAATAGTAAGGCAAGAGATCTACTCCAAAGCAGTCAGAGCAGGAAAAAGGACCTATTTTTTCGATGTCAAAAGTACCAGAAATGATGAATATTATTTGACAATCACAGAAAGTAAAAAGAAGTTTTCCGACAAGGGTCAGTTTCATTATGAAAAGCACAAGATCTTTCTTTATAGGGAAGATTTTGAAAAATTCCTTGAAGGATTAGAAGAGGTAGTTAATTATATTCGCGACAATCAAGCTGAATATTTAGCAAAAAATTCCGAAGGTAAAGAAACTGCAGTAGATGGCAGCGAATCCGGAAAAGGATTAAACGATTTGGATTTTGAAAATATTTAAATGATTTTCCATAAGCTTTTGATAGTTTATGTTAAAACAGTAAATTTATTTATGCAAATTAAAGCCGGCATACAGACCGGTTTTTTATTTGTGTGAAAAGGTTAAAAATTGATTTGAATGACCAGGAAAGAGCTTTTTGAGTATGTATTGAACTATTTTCAAAGTACCATGCCCGATGCTGATACAGAGTTGAAATATAATGATCCGTTTCATTTAATAGTTGCAGTTATTCTATCAGCACAGTGTACCGATAAAAGAGTGAATGAAATTACACCGGAATTGTTAAAGGCATATCCAACCCCTCAAAAAATGGCAGAAGCTTCATCATCCGAAATTTTTGAATTTATTAAAAGTTGCTCATATCCAAATAATAAAGCCAAATACCTTTCCGGAATGTCAAGGATGCTGGCTGATCATTTTGGCGGTATTGTTCCTGATGATATTGAGGAGCTTCAAAAGCTTCCCGGCGTGGGCAGGAAATCTGCTAATGTAATAGCATCCGTAGTTTTTAATAAACCTGCAATGGCTGTAGATACACATGTATTTCGTGTTGCTTCAAGAATAGGGTTAACCCTGAATTCAAAAACTCCTCTTGACACAGAAAAGCAATTAGTGCAGTTTATTCCTGAAGAATTATTGCCTAAGGCTCATCATTGGCTGATCCTTCACGGGCGGTATATTTGTCTGGCAAGAAAGCCAAAGTGTGATGAATGCGGGCTGAAAAGTGTTTGCAACTATTATAACAGTGTGATTAAAAAGATTTAAATTATCACTAACTTAGCAGTAGCAGGCTGATAGCCATTACAAACATTCCTGCGATTAAACCCCATACACCCCAGTGATGTTCACCGAACTCTTCAGCTGAAGGTAGTAGTTCGTCGATCGATATAAATACCATTATACCTGCAACAGCAGCCATACTTGCCGCAAAAAAAACTCCTGAGTATTCCGAAGTAAACAGGGGTGTCAGGACTAAATATGTAATGAGTGCTCCAAGTGGCTCTGATAAACCTGAAAGAAATGAATAGAAGAATGCTTTTTTGCGGTTTCCCGTTGCATAAAATATCGGTACTGAAACAGCTATACCTTCAGGAATATTATGTATTGCTATAGCTATGGCAATTGCCAGCCCGATCTTGGGATCATGCATTACAGTCATGAATGTGGCTATACCTTCGGGAACATTGTGAATTGCAACTGCTATGGCAGTCATTATACCTATCCGGTAGAGTTTTTTATTTTTTGTATCGCCTGCTTTTTCTTCCATCTGCTCTAATGTATGCATTTCATGAGGGTTTTCGAAAGAAGGAATGAATTTATCGATAAGTGCAATAAGCAGGATTCCTCCGAAAAATGCACTTATTGTATATAATGTTCCTGAAAAATTTCCGAAACTTTCAATAAAACTAAATCTGGCTTCAGCAAATATCTCAACAAAGGAAATATAGATCATCACTCCTGCCGAAAAACCTAAAGAGACGGTAAGCAATTTGGTATTAGTACTTTTTGCAAAAAAGGCAATTGTGCTGCCTATACCGGTAGAGAGGCCGGCAAATGCAGTTAGTAAAAAGGCATACAATATATTGGCGCTGTCCATATTTCTAAAATTTAAGGGTAAAGTTAATAAAAAGTATAAATTGAAATTTCTAATTTTAATATTATGCAATGAATGTTAAATCGTTGATATTTGCCTCTTTATTAAATGAACATTTTATGTGTATAAAATAGTTATGCGGGGTCTTTGTATTATTACTATTCTTTGTACTTTTGTTACCCTTAACATGTTAAATTTAAATATTAAAAGTTATGGCATACAAAATATCGGATGAATGTATTGCATGCGGGACCTGCATAGATGAATGTCCTGTTGATGCTATTTCGGAGGGTGATATTTATGTAATAGATCCTGAACTTTGCACAGATTGCGGGTCATGTGCTGAAGTTTGCCCTACAGAGGCTATTTCTATTGACGAATAATTCCGGATAAAAGATAAAAGAGGCTGTTTCAAAAATATGATTCAGCCTTTTTTTATTTGCGGAGTTTTATAAATTCCGGTAACGAATACAATAATAATGACTCAATTAGTTGAATGTGTACCGAATTTTTCAGAAGGGCGCGATTTGAAGGTTATTGAAAGGATCATCTCTTCTATTGTGAGTGTTTCCGGTATAAAACTGCTTGACACCTTCACCGGAGCAGAAACTAATCGTACGGTTATAACTTTTGCCGGGACTCCCGGTGATGTTGCGGAAGCTGCTTACAGAAGTATAGAAACAGCTTCACTTTATATCGATATGTCGAAGCAGAAAGGTTTACACCCCCGTATGGGCGCAACAGATGTTTGTCCTTTTATCCCTTTATCCGGTATTTCAATGGAAGATACAGTGCAGTATGCCCGTTTACTTGCTGAAAGAGTGGGTAATGAACTGAAACTCCCGGTATATTGTTATGAGTATGCTGCATTTTATAAGGAGCGGCAGGCTCTTGAGGATATTAGGCGCGGAGGTTATGAGGGATTGAAAAACAGGTTGCTATCATCTGTATGGAAACCTGACTTCGGGCCGGCTGAGTGGAATGAAAAGATTCGCAAAGCAGGGTCTGTAATTATTGGTGCCCGCAATTTTCTCATTGCATATAATATAAATCTTGATACGGATTCATTGGAGATTGCTTGTGATATTGCAGCCAATATCAGGGAGTCGGGGAGAAAAAGAGTAAAACCCATTAGTTCCGACGGGCTACGGTACGATAATGCATCCTATTCCGGAAAATTTAAAAAGGTAAAGGCAATAGGCTGGTATTTAAAAGAGTATAATTGCTCCCAGGTTTCAATTAATATAACTGATTATAACATTACCCCTATACATCTGGTATATGAAGAGGTATCCCTTCAGGCTGAAATGCGAGGTGTAAAAGTTACCGGCTCAGAGCTTGTAGGACTTATTCCGCTGAAAGCAATATTAGATGCCGGTAAATATTTTATAAGCAAAATTGGACCCGAGAAGTCTTTTTCGGAAAAAGAGATTATCTCTGTTGGTGCCGAATATCTTGGACTTGATCATGCATATCCGTTTGATCCGGAGAAGAAGGTAATTGAATATGCGATTTTATAGTATCATTCAAGGCAGTATATCCTGATCCAGCCATCAGGAGTAATGTCTGTTGTTTTTATGTTGCCGAGAACTATTTTAATTTCACCTCCTTCCACAGTGACAATAAGATATGTTATTTTTAATTTTATATCAGACCTATATGCAAATACTCTGTTTTTACGATTATAGTGTATTTTGACACCAAAGGAATTCAGATACTCTATAGTGGAGTATAGAGAGCTTTTACAAATCCTGAGTTTTTTGGCAAATTTTTCAGGAGTTATCGGTATACCTTTGTTAATATGGTCGATAATTGAGTCGAATCTTTCTAAGATTTGAAAAAATTTCATAATAGTTGTTTTTAGTTTAACATTAATAAAAATATTTTATCTCATTTAATAAAAGTGTTAATATCTGTATTGTTTGAAAGTGTTAATTTGGCTATTGTAATGTTGCAAATATTAGGGGAATGGTATCACTCCCCTAAATAATTGCAACAATCCGCTTTATGTAACAAGTACTTTTGTAAACTTAGCTATCAGTCTGACTCTTTCTTTGTTCAAAAACGAACCGTTTGCATAAGTGCATTTTGAAAAGGCCATAAGTATTAATTTACAGGGGTTATTTTCAAATGAGCATATTGAATTAATCTTATGCGTAAAAGAGATTCCGTTTGTTGTTCACTCATGCTTAATTAAGAGTAATAAATTTCAAGTAAGATTTTGTACCTGTTACAATATCAGGGATATCTTTAATTGAGATTAATTTTGTGTTTTTAAAATTCTTATTAAAGGTTAACATTATAGGGGTATTTTAAAATTTTTATAAAAATACATGTTAATAGTCTATAAAAAATGGATTATGTCATTTTTTTATTAAAAATTCATTTTTTTTTATATGATTAACTGATTCCTCTATCTTTGCGAAAAAATATTTATGATACGTTTTTTTGAAAACTATCCTTTAAGTGAGTATAATACATTCGGGTTGAATTCATTAGCTCGTTATTTTTTTGAATTTACAGAGATTGAAGATCTTCCTGCTTTTTTAAAGTCAGAAAAATATGATAGTGAGCTTCCTTTGTTAATTTTGGGTGGAGGTAGCAATATACTGTTTCTTAATAATTTTAACGGGATAATCTTATATCCTAAAATCCCCGGTATAAATATTTGCAGAGAGGATAGGCAGAATATCTGGATAGAAGCCGGTGCCGGTGAAGTGTGGGATGATTTTGTCAAATATTGTGTAGATGCCGGTTTTGGTGGAATTGAGAATTTATCTGATATACCCGGATCAGTTGGGGCTTCTCCGGTACAAAATATAGGAGCATACGGGCAGGAGGCCGGTGATGTTATTGAGCTGGTAAAAGGGTTTGATCTTGAAAAACGTCATGAAGTAGAGTTTAGCAATTATGAATGCGGGTTTGCTTATCGAGACAGCCTTTTTAAGCGTGAGTTAAGAAACCGAATTGTTATAACCTCTGTAATATTCAGATTGGAGAAATTCCCTCAGTATAACCTGAGCTATGGGAAAGTAGAAAAGACCGTAAAATCTATTGGTGAGATTAGTCTGCAAAATATTAGAAAAGCAGTTCAGGCAATCCGTTCTTCTAAGTTGCCGGATGTTAAAACTCTTGGAAATGCCGGCAGTTTTTTTAAAAACCCTGTTGTAGACAAGGAGGAAGCGAAAAATATCCGGTCACTTTTTGGCGATATTCCTTTTTATCCTGCAGCAGAGGGAAAAGTTAAGCTTTCGGCCGGCTGGCTTATTGATAAATCGGGTTGGAAAGGGTACAGGTCAGAAAATGTTGGTGTATATTCAAAACAAGCACTTGTTTTAGTAAATTTCGGGGGAGCTACCGGGAAAGAGATCTATAATTTATCGGAAGAGATTGTTCTTTCTGTGTATAACAAATTTGGCGTCAGGCTTGAGCGCGAAGTGAATTGTGTTTGATCATTTGAAAATTTTTTCCTTATCCAAAGCAGCTCTGTATTTTTTTGCATTGCGGTTATGTTCAGCTAATGTTGAGGCAAAATTATGATATCCGGAAAAATCTTCGCGTGCACACATATATATAAAATTATGTTTTTCAAAATTGAGTACAGCTTCAATAGCTTTTATATCCGGAAAGTTTATTGGCCCCGGAGGTAATCCCGGATAAAGATAAGTGTTATATGGCGAGTCGATTTCAATGTGAGAGTTAAGGATCCTGTTCAGTGCACGATTTCCGGTTGCAAATTTGACTGTGGGGTCGGCTTGCAGCGGAATTCCCCTTTCAAGTCTGTTAAGATATACTCCTGCAATACGCCTGAGTTCGTCAGATTTGTTGGTTTCTTCCCTGACGATTGATGCCAGAATTGCTACTTCAACAGGAGCTAAACCTAACTTTTGCGCTTTCATTTTGCGCCCTTCATTCCAGAACCGGTCAAACTCATTCTTCATGCGGTTGGCAAACTCTTCAGCTGTGGTTGTCCATAAAAATTCGTATGTGTTTGGAATAAACATAGCATTAAAGGTTTCCGGCGTAAATCCAAACTGTTCTATTTTTTTATAATCTGAAAACAGACTCAAAATTGAAGCAGAATCAGCCTCTATATAGTGACTGACCTTTCCTGCAAGTTCCTCCTTGAATCGCACATTGTTGAATGTCATATTTACAGGTTCCTGTATCCCTGCCCGCAGTATATTTACTATCTCATTACTGTTCATACCGGGTGTTAACAAATAACGGCCGTGTTTAATATTTTCCGGATATTTTTTCTTTTTTGCCACCCATGCAAATGCTTTATAATTGATAAGTACATCATTTGTCTTTAAGGTATCAACAACCTGGTTGAAAGTGCTTCCTTTGGGAAGAATTATTATATGACGCGTTTTAACATTCTCATTAAAGATATAAGTGTATAGTTTATACCCGATTGCTGCAGTAATTATTAAAGCTATAAAAAAGAAAGTAATAATGAAGCGGCCTACACGCGGAAATGATCTGAGTTTATTTTTGCTTTCTGCTGTCATAAGTTGACAAACTTATATAAAAAAAATTTTGCAAATTGAAAATGTGAATAAAAATATTCATTTTTTGGTTATAACGACCGGAGGGCTTCCATTAATGCTTTTTTGTCACTTTCTGTAATTCCTTCAATTTTTAGTGCTCTGTTATAAAGCTGAATTGCTTCATCTTTGTTACCCTCTTTAAGATATGTGTCTGCCAGGAGGCTTATTGCAAACAGGTATGAAGGATATTTATCAATTATTTCTTTTAAGACTTTTTTTGCTTTTTCTGCCTGATTATTTTGAAGTTGAAAATAGGCCAGCGTATAAGGATATTTAGGATCTTCCGGCATAGATTCGGCAGCAATAGCTGCATATTTAACTGCTTGATCCATACTTTCCTGTGAGTAAATAACACTAAGATTATATGCAGCAACAGCCTGTTTCGGATTTGTAGAAAGTGCTGTAAGAAGCAATTTTTTTGCTTCCTGCACTTTTCCCTGCTCTGCAAAAAGTAGCCCCAGGTTCAGATTTGCCGCTTCGTTATCCGGCTCCATATCCAATACTTTTTTAAGGTTCTCTTCGGCTTTTAACCGGTTGCCGGTGTATGAATAGAGTATACTGCTGTTTATCAATGGTACCAGGGATTCAGGATATAGCCTGGCTGCTGTTTCATAAGATTCCAGCGCCATGTTTATTTCGCCCCTGTTTTGATGAAATATACCTTTGTTATAATGGGAGCTCCAATCGTCAGGTCTTGTAACAAGCGATTTTATATACTCTTCGGTAGCTTTATCTTTAATTATATTTTCTTCAGTTGTAAATCTGCCGGGATCATAGGTTGCCAGAGATGCTGCTGCGGATATTCTTACAAGCCTGTATTGATCCGTTGTACCTTTTAATAATGCTTTTTTTGCATCTTCTGAGTTACAAAAAGCTAAGGTATTTGCTGCGGCACTACGTGCAAGAGGGGAGCTGTTTGCTGCAGCTGCATTAATTATGGTATTCCATTTTTTATTGTCCGGGCAACTTGCCAATAATCTTAAGAGTGAGACAGAGACGATTTCATTAAATCTATTTTTGTCAATTATATTTAACATTTCATCAAGTCTTCTCCATTCATTGTTACGTGCTTCTTTTATAAGTTGTGCCCAGTAAAGAGTCTCTTCCTGGTAATTTCCGTTTTTTCTTTTTCTGACAATTTGATCAGCCCATTCAGGGGATTTATCCTCATGACAAATATTGCAGGCATTTGGTGACCCGAATTTTATGGTGGCTGCCGGCATGGGAGGTCTGAATGAGTGATCGCTGCGCAGGAAACGGCCAACATACTCCCTTGTAGGTGCATGACAATTTACACATTCCGATCCGGGTGTGCCGGGTTTATGCATTGTGTGCTCTTCAAGAATTTCATTTTTATCAGTATGGCAAATTGTACAGGCTTCATTTGGATTGTCCCTGAAACGATTGCGGCCACTTGAAGTATGGCAGGTAACACAATGAATATTTTCGGATTTTAAACATGGGCTCATCATCCACCCTGTGTAGGTGTAGTTTTCTCCCAGGTCCCGGCCGTCAGGATAAAAATCAGGATCTTCAAGAGCAGCTAAGTTGAAATTATCAAAAAAATTATCGCCCGGAATATATTCTGAAGTAATGGGAGTGACTTTTGCATGGCATGGAGCACAGGATGCATTTTGTTGTTCCGGAGTAAATTTACTTGTAATAATAATTTTCAAATCATCAGGTACTTTCCCTTCTCCTGCTTCCTTGCAAACTTTTACATGTTCTGCACTCGGGCCATGGCATGTTTCACAATTTATGCCCGGTTCCCGCCATGTTGTTTTATATGTTTCTGTTACAGGGTCGAAATTTGAGCTCAGCTGGCTGACATGACAGTTGTAGCAGCCGGTGTTAAATGTATACATACGGTCTTTCCAGGGAAGAGGCTCGTCATATTGATCTTCTGTAAAGTGGCGGACTGCTGATAGGGGATAGTTAAACCATGTTTTTCTGTTCATGTCGAAAGCAAGAGGGATTGTTTGCAATCTGCCTTTATCAAGGGGAACAAGAAAACAGTATACATTTGGGCCGCCTAACGACCAGGTTAACTCATATTTGTTAATAAGGCTGCCGTTTTTCGATTCCAGCATAACCATTGCAGAATCATCATAAGTAACCTGATAAATTTTTCCTTCAAGTGGCATTGGCTCACTTGGCGGAAGTTGATATTCATCTGTAAATTTTTTATTTACCGGCTGCATTGCTTTGCCATGAAAGGAGGGAGCCCACAGCTCATAAAATTTTTCATGACATTCAATACAGCTTGCAGAGCCTGAATAGGTATCCGGATCTGCTGCTGTTCTCTTTTTTTGAGTACAAAAACATGTTATGGCAATAAAGAAAATTGCTAATATAATATGGTATCTCACTGCCATGTTCCGGTTTTTATTTTGCAAATATTGAGATAATTTTTTTAAAACCATAAAAAAGGGCTATCCTTATAGAGATAACCCTTTTAAAATTAATGAATATATTTTGCTATTTCTTTATTAATTCCACACTTCTTTTAATGAATTTATCAAGATCAGCTCCTTTTAACATTCCATTGGCCAGAAGGGCCAAGTCAATCAGTTGTTTAGCAAGTTTACTCTTTTTTCCAAAGTCTGTCAACAGTTTCCTTTTTGATTCTTCCAATTTTGCAAGTTCATCATTAAGGCTGCTGAGCAGGTCTTCCTCTTCATTTGATTTTTGTTTTTCTTTACTGAGCTCTTCTTTTTTAACTACTTCGATTTCACTTTTCTTTTTTGAAATTCCGTCATTGGCAATTTCAAGTTTGCTGCCAAGCTTTTTATCTTTTGAATCAATAATTTTTTTCACCAATGGATGCACGATATTTACAACTAAAGTTAAGTTGTCGGGCAAATTGCCATAAAAGCTCACTCCGCCCTGCACCTGACTCATATCTTTCATTCGTCTCATAAATTCACTTTGGGTGATTACCATAGGCACTCCGTCTTCTCCCAGGTCCTGGAAATCAACAATAAATGTATGGTTGTCATTCTCAGGGCATACTGCTTGAAATAGAGGTGAAAGTTCCTGTTTCTCTTCCCATGACAGCTCTTTTGTTTCTTTATCCTCTTTTTTAATAAGATTTTCGACAACATCTGAATCAACGCGGATAAATTTTTTATCCGGATTTTTTTGTTCAATGCGGCTTATCAGGTGCGGTGTAAGTACGTCATCAAGAATCAGTACGTCATAACCCTTATTTCCTGCAGCCTCAACAAATGTATATTGTTCCTCCCTGTTGGTCGTATATAGGTATACTAAGTTTTTGTCTTTATCTGTCTGCTCCTCTTTAATAAGCTTTTCATACTCTTCAAAAGTAAAATATTTACCTTCGGTATTTTTAAAGAGGAAAAAGTTTAATGCCCTTTCATAAAACTTTTCATCGGTCAGCATGCCATATTCAATAAATATTTTAAGGTCATCCCACTTTTTTTCAAACTGCTCTCTGTCGGCCGAAAATATCTCTTTCAGCCTGTCAGAAACTTTTTTTGAAATATGACCGCTGATTTTTTTTACATTGGGGTCCCCCTGAAGATAAGAGCGCGAGACATTTAAAGGAATATCAGGTGAATCGATTACTCCATGCAGAAGAGTTAGGAACTCCGGAACTATTCCTTCTACAGAATCGGTTACAAATACCTGGTTACTAAATAGCTGTATTTTGTTTTTTTGTACTTCAAAATTGTTTTTTATTTTTGGAAAATAGAGAATACCTGTCAGATTGAAAGGATAATCAACATTTAAGTGAATATTAAAGAGGGGTTCGTCGGCCATAGGGTATAGCTTCAGGTAGAAATTTTTATAATCCTCGTCTTTAAGATCAGCAGGCCTTTTTGTCCATGCAGGTTCAGTATCATTAATCTGTCTCTCTTTGCCGGTATCTACATATTTTCCATCTTTCCACTCTTTTTCTTTACCAAAGATAATTGGCACAGGAAGAAATTTACAATATTTTTCCAAAATTTCCAAAATTTTGGACTCATCAATAAACAGTTCCGAATCTTTGTTTAGATGCATTATAATATCGGTTCCGACAGCCTCTTTTCCTGTTTCTTCTATAGTGTAATCGGGATTACCTTTACAACTCCATTTTACAGCTTTTGCTTCTTCTTTATATGATTTGGTAACTATTTCCACTTTTTCAGAAACCATGAAAGCACTGTAAAAACCAAGTCCGAAGTGCCCTATGATGGCATTGGCATCGTTTTTGTATTTTTCAAGAAAATCATTTGCTCCTGAAAAGGCGATTTCATTAATATATTTCTCAATCTCCTCTTTCGTCATTCCGATCCCACTATCGGAAACAGTTATTGTTTTAGCCTTACTATCCAGCTTTACTTCTATTCTAAGATTAGAAATATCTCCTTTATATTCGCCTTTTGAAGCAAGAGTTTTTAATTTTTGAGTTGCATCTACAGCATTGGAGATAATTTCTCTTAAAAAAATGTCGTGGTCTGAGTAGAGAAATTTTTTAATGATTGGGAACAGATTTTCACTGGTTACGCCAATTTTTCCTGTTTGCATATTTTTATCTTTTAAATTACACTTAATTTATTTCTTGCTATCTATTCAAACGGTATGCCAATAGGTTATTATGACGAAATGTCACCATCAAATTATGATAGATATAATAAATTCAGGAAAGATTTTGCCTATATTAAAACAATTAATAAATTTGAGCCCACAAATTTTCAGCTGTTTGCTGTTATAACTAAGGAAAAGGTGAGGTGGGTGAGTGGCTGAAACCATCGGTTTGCTAAACCGACGTACGGATGAAACTGTACCGCGGGTTCGAATCCCGCTCTCACCGCTTTCTTTTTTTCAGTTTATAAACTCCTTTTTTATATTTGTTGGTTTTTGGATTGATAACCCTTTCAAACTCGCTATTTTTACTTTTTATATCATAAAGGAGGATCTTGTTTACTCTCTGTTTCAGAACTTCAAATGAAAGATCATTTTCATTGGGAAAAAGAGTTCTGTTGTTATTGAGGATATGACTTGCTATATATTTAACATGTAAACCGTTGGTTTTAGTTTTTTTATCAGATAGGATCACCCTGATTGATTTTCTAAGTTTCATTGCAGGTAGATTGCTTTTTGAGTATGAAGGGTTGTTAGTTTAAAAATATTTTATTTATAATCTTTTACAATTTCAACTACTCCTTTTATAGCATAATGCGGACGATAGGCAAATTTGTTGATTGTTTTTTCAGTAGAGATTCCTGATAATACGAGACAGGTGTCAATTTCAGCTTCTAAACCTGCAACTATATCCGTATCCATCCTGTCGCCGATTATAATGGTATCTTCACGTCGCAAGCCCAGTTTCTTTAAGGCAATGCGCATCATAAGCGGGTTTGGCTTGCCAACAAAATAGGCCTTTTTGCCGGTGACTAACTCAATGGGTGAAATAAGAGCTTTGGTTGCAGGAGCTATTCCATTTTCTATAGGGCCGCTAATGTCAGGATTTGTTCCCACAAGCCTGGCTCCCTTGTTAACCAGGTTAACCGCACGTTCAATTACTTCATAACTGTAAGACCTTGCTTCTCCCATAACTACATAGTCAGGATCAATATTGTTACTTGAATATCCTGCATTGTATAGTGCATTTATAAGCCCTGCTTCTCCAATAATATATGCACTGCCATTTGGCTTTTGACTTTGAAGAAAGGATGCTGTGGCCAGAGCACTGGTATAGAAATGTTCAGCATCAACATCAAGTCCCATGCGTGATAATTTACCCTGAAGTTCCTTGATTGTATATTCACTTGAGTTGGTAAGGAAAACAAAATTTTTTTGCTCATCTTTTAACCATGTAACAAACTCCTTGACTCCGTTAAGAATCGTATTGCCATGATAAATTACACCATCCATATCACAGATGAACCCTGATTTGTTTCTGATTTTTTCTATGATTGATTTTTTATCCATTTCTATATTGTCTAATTTTTTCATTCTAAT
>CAZLZJ010000045.1:0-3438 GCA_964563975.1 uncultured Prolixibacteraceae bacterium | reverse complement strand
CATATGTTTTAATCATTGTCGTTTGTCCCGATTTTAATCGGGATGCCTATTTTATAAATATACACTTTTCGGACAAAATTAAAATCTTTTCGGGTATTTATGACATATTTAATACAGCGGCCGATAATGCTAACGTAAAATAAGGTTAGTGATGATAAATTATTTATTTAATTGTTCTTAATCTTTCAATATATACCTCATAATCTTCCTCTCCAAAAAGCACAAACCTTATATGTCTGATATATTTCAAATCAGGAATGACTTCAAGAACAGCTTGTAAAGTGATATCAGTTGCTGCTTCAAAGGGATAACCGAAAATGCCTGTTGATATTGCAGGGAAGGCAATTGAATCGATCTGTTTTTCATCGGCAAGGCGGAGGGCATTCCTGTAACAGTCGGCTAAAAGTATATTTTCAGGTTTATCTTTGCCATAAACCGGCCCCAGGCAATGGATGACATATTTATTAGGAAGATCGTGAGCTCCTGATATTACAGCCCGGCCGGGTTCAATAGGCGCCAGTGGCTTGCACTCTTCAGCCAGACCGGGACCGGCTGCCCGGTGGATTGCTCCGGCAACACCTCCTCCCGGCATCAGTAAAGCGTTAGCTGCATTTACAATGGCCGTCATATCAGGTTGACCGGTTATGTCACCATGAATGGCTTCCAGAATTATGTTTCCTACTTCTTTCTTCATGGTATTCATTTATAACAGTGTAATCTTAATCAAATATAGCAAAACAAACCGAGAAAGTTTAATTTTAAAATCAGATTGTAGTTATTCCGACAGTGAATTCAAATTAAAGTTTTTATTTTGTACTTTCCGGTTTTATAGAGGTTCGGAATAAAATGAACTTAACAAAGAAAACATTATTAGAATTTATATATTTGTATCAATAGAATTTTAATTTCCATTGTTTCATAACAGATCAGATACTGACCTTCTAAGACTTTTAAAGCAAGGGAATATGCTTGCTTTTGATACCATTTATCAGCGTTACAGTAAAAGATTATACTGTTTTGTATTTCGTTATATAAAGCAGGAATCTGATGCGGAAGAGATCGTTCAGGAGGTATTTTTAAAAATATGGGAAGTCCGGCGAAAAATTGATCTTAACACCTCTTTTAATTCATTTCTTTTTACTATTGCATACAATACTACAATAAGCATATTAAGGAAAAGGGTAAATGAAAAAAAGTACCTTGATAATCTTGAGGTTAGGCAAAAGATAAATGAAGCAGATGAAATTATTAACGAAATTCATTTCAAAGAATTAACCAATCAGGTTAATATTTTATTAGATCGGTTAACGCCACGACAAAAGGAGGTTTTTCTTTTAAGCCGTAAAGAGGGCCTGACACATGAAGAGATATCAAAAAAACTTAATATATCTGCCAATACAGTCAAAAATCATCTTGTTTCTACATTGGCATTTTTAAGAAAACATATTGATAGCGGATTTGCGATCAATATATTATTTATTAGTCTATTTCTATAAGTTAAAATTATTCATTTTATATAGTCCTGTTTTTTGTGTCAGGCGTATAACTATAAAAATTTCTGTTAAAAGAGATTGTTTAGTTGGTCAGGCAGGTAACACCTCCCGGATTTTGCCGGGAGGTTTTAAAAGAAGAAATGACAAAAGAGTTATTAATAAAGTTTTTAAATGATCAGTGCACCCGGGAAGAGCTGCAAGAGGTTGTCAGGTGGATAAAAAATGATTCATTCAGTATTGAAGCAAGAAAAATGATGTTAAATGACTGGATGAACTTTAAAGAAGATGACAATCTTGTTGAAAATGAAACCCTTATTTCTTTATTGGATAAAATTCATCATAAAATAAATATTGAAGGCAGACAAGCAAATAATAAATCAATTGTATTGATTGCCACATGGTTAACCCGGGTTGCTGCAGTTTTGCTTTTGCCTTTATTGATTATTCTTATTAATATTTTATCAAATAAACCTGAAGAAATTGCACATAATATTGAAATGACTATCGATTCATTAGAGATTATTGCTCCTATAGGCTCTAAAACTGTAGTGCAATTTTCTGATGGAACTGAGGTTTTTTTAAATCATGGCAGTAAAATTAAATATCCTCAAAAGTTTTCCGGAAATACCAGAGAAGTAATCTTAACCGGAGAAGGCTATTTTAATGTTGCCCACAACCCTGACATGCCGTTTATTGTTCAGGCAAGGAGTTTGAATATCAAAGCTGTTGGAACAGAATTTAATGTATCTGCTTATCCCGATGAAAGTGTTGTTGCCACCACCCTGGTTGAAGGGAAGGTGATGATTGAAAAGCATGCCGGGAACCAAAAAACCGTACCTATTGGGGCGATGGTGCCCGGACAACATGTTAGTTATGATATCCGGACAGGGAAAACATTCAGTACAATAGGAGAAATAGAAAAATTTATCTGTTGGAAAAATGGTAAACTGATATTTAAAAGAGACAGTATTATTACAATAGCTCAAAGGTTGAGCAGATGGTATAATGTTGATATTGAAATTACGGATACCGACGTAAAAGAGTATACTTATACAGCTACATTTGTAGATGAATCTCTTGATCACATTCTTGAGTTACTGAAAAAAGCTGCTCCAATCAACTATATTAAAATACCCAGTAAGCAATTGTTGGATGGTACATTTTCAAGACAAAAAATTATAATTACAACAAATAAAAGTTGATCATTAAAAATTATATGCCTATGAAATGAATATCTCTATAAAAACAGGGAAATGCTCTCAACATCTCCCTGTAATGCGAAAAAAACATCCCTGTGTGTACTACAGGGTATTTTCTAACTATAAACATTGTAAAAATATGAAAAAATTTAATCGAAAATGTAATTGGGACAGTTATTTGCCCAATGTTTTAAAACTATTAAGAGTTATGAAACTGACAACTTTTTTAATAATGGTTTCGATTTTCAGCGCTTTTGCAAATGAATCTTATTCACAAACTAAAAAGCTTACTGTTAAATTTGAAAATGCCACTGTTGAGGATATTCTTGATAATATTGAAAAACAAAGTGAGTTTTACTTTTTTATTTACAGTGAGAAAGTTATAGATGTTGAAAGGAAAGTTACTCTTGAAGCAGAAAACCAAAACATTGAAACCGTACTTAATAAATTGTTTGAAGGGACAAATGTGGCCTATTCTGTTAATGACAGATTGATTATCCTATCCACGCCTGAATTTATGGGCAGCTCGTCAAAAGCTTTGTGGCAACAAGCCACAGTATCAGGGAAAGTGACTGATACAAACAACCAGCCACTGCCGGGTGTCAGTATTGTTGTAAAAGGCACTACTCAAGGGACTGTGACTAATGCTGACGGTAACTATGTTTTAACAAATATCCCGCCAAATGCTGTTTTGGCATTTTCTTTTGTCGGAATGAGAACCCAGGAGGTGGTTGTTGGCAATCAGA
>CAZLZJ010000044.1:0-18699 GCA_964563975.1 uncultured Prolixibacteraceae bacterium | reverse complement strand
TATCCTTTCTCCAGTCGTAATCTCCTTTTTTGCTCCATGAAGGCCCGCTTTCCACAATAGAATGGTAAGATAACTTCATGGTACGGAATCCTCCCATTTTGGCATATTTAATATGTTCATCTGCATTTTCCGGAGTTATTCCTGAAGCAGCGTAATAAGAGGAGTTATACAATGTATGCTTGCGGCTGGCAGCTCCCCTGGGCAGATCGAAATCCTCTTCCACGCGGGCTATATTATCCAACAGATCATCCGGGTTGCAAACAATTAATGCAGCACTGACATCCAAAAGCTGAATATCCCTTTCAATTCCGGCATTAAGTATTTTATAGCCTGCTCTTTTTTCGGCATCAATACGGGCATGGATATCGGTAGCCAGCACATTGACAGCTACTTTTTCATCCCAGCTCACATTCAGCCACTCACCAAAATATTTTCTGTTTTTTACCGGCAGCTGAATAAAGTTCATTTCATATACGGGCGGCATTATACCGGTGTTTACGCCGATACCATAATCACTACCTTCAATAAAGAACTCTTTTACAGTAAAGTTTATGTATTGAGGAGTTACATCAACTTTAATCCGCGCATTGTAGAAAATCAGTTCAAAATCCACGATAAGTTCATTGCCTTTCTGTACAACAGATTCGGCATTGAATGTCATCATTTTGGTCGGGTAGGCAAGTTTAATTTCATTATGAAAAGGCCGTTCCTGGGTAACAGAGAAAAACGATATCTCTTGTCCCTGTTCAAGGCACTCTTCTCCGGTAGGTTTGTAAATAAGGCTTTTAGCAATTCCGTTATTCCCGATCACTAACTTCATCTGCTGGTTTTCAAGGACGATGTCTTCACCATTAATCGTGTTGCCGTTGGCAAAGAACACGAATAAAAAGTTGATAATTAGAGGCAGTAAAATAAATTTCTTCATAGTTAAAAAAATAGTTAATAATAATTTCTGTAAAAGTCAGCCATAAAGATATATAAAATCTTAAATGTATAAATATTCAGATGAATACCTTAAGTTATATATCCTGCGTTCAAATAAAGTCAGATTTTGTGAAATTGCCAAATTTGGATTGGTTGGCGGGGTGATGGTTTAGTACAATAAAAATAATTCAGAAAAATGGAATTAAAAAATTTGAATTTGTAATACCAAGATCTCTAAATTTTAAGGTTGCCAATTTTGCAGATCCTAGAAATTAATGAAAAACATATATTTCAAAGTATTTTCGTTATTTAAGAGAAATCCTAAAAATATTTTAACAATTTATAATGAACTATTTGTACCCAATTTACTATAAAGTAATAACCAGAATCAATGTACCATTAAATTTTAATAAATATTTTATTTTTATACAGCCAATAAACTACCAACCAATGCATTAAAGTAATACAAACAGCAATGAAAAAAGACTGTGCATTTCCTAAATAACCGATTATGCTTTGAGTGAAAAATATTACTATAGCTTTAAAATCAACTATACGTGAAAGAAAATAGATGGTAATTGAGTTTAGACCTATTACATTAAAAAAGAATGTCCATTTTGTATATCCCTTTATATCAATAATCCAATAGAACAATCCTAATAGGATAGAACTTATTCCAGCTGTAAGTAACACAAATGATCCAGACCAAAGGTTTTTTATAACAGGTATCCAAATAGACCAGATTAAGCTACAAATAATTAAAATTGAACCTCCAATCAATAATCCTTTTATTTTAATTAAAGGATTTACATCTTTTCGAAGCCAATATCCAGCTAATATTCCCAATAAAGCAGTTGAAATGGGAGATATCATATAAGGAGTAAATATTTTTCGAAATTTAGTAGATAAAATATCAGAAGCCAGACTTCCAATATAATTAGAAAAATTTCCTTCTGGTGTTAAGATACCGGCTCCATGTTCCGGAACAGGAATAAATTTTAAAAGGATGAAGTATAATAACATAATTCCTCCGGTCCAATAAATTATTCCTTTTAGATTTGTATTTATCATTATTAATGACGAAAAAAAGTAGCCGACAGCTAAAAGTTGCAAAACTCCATAGTATCCTAATGATTTTAAATCCGGATCTTTAATACCATAATATATTAATCCAAGAACAAACATTGTTAAGGCCCTCTGAAAAATATGTTTATAAAGATTGCGCTTATTTGCTCCCTTTTGAATTCTCCGTTCAATTGAAAATGGCATTACTACTCCTATTAGAAAAAGGAACATAGGAAAAATTAAATCATAAAAATGAAATCCAATCCATTCTACGTGTCTAAGTTGTTGGTTAAGAGTAGTGAAGACAATATTTTGAGAGATATCAGGCAAAGATCTCATTATTTTATCACCCCCAATTATCCAGAACATTGTAAATCCTCTTAGAACATCAATGGATTTAATGCGCTTATTTTTATTGAAAGTTATCTCATTCATATTTTAAATAAATTGTATGATTTAGCTCATAAACTATACTGGTTTAGATTTCTAAACCAGTATAGTATTATTATTCGCAGCATAAAAATTTAGTAACCCGGATTTTGAGTGAGATTAGGATTTGCATTAATTTGTTGATCAGGAATAGGCAGTAATCTTACATATTTTTGTCCAATTACTTTTTTCTCGATATTTTTAATTGTACTTCCTTCATAAAATGGCTGAATCCATTTACCAAAACGAATAAGGTCATTACGCCTATATCCTTCTAAAGCTAATTCATGACCTCTTTCTTTTAATAAAGCCTCTAGTGTAAGTTCATTCATTGTTAAAGGTAATAAGCTAGCTCTTTCCCGGACCAAATTAACTAATTCGAGAGCATTTTCAGTTGCTATTCCTCCATTTTGTCTCATTAGGGCTTCTGCTTTCATAAGCAAAACATCAGAATATCTGAAAATAGGTATGTCCCCCTCTGTTGTGTTTCTTCTATATCCGGTGTAGTCAAATTTTGCAATTCTCAAACCTTGCGCCTCTAATACATATTCAATATCATCCATTTCGTTAACATAATTTAATGGTTGTCCTGCTTGCTGACCCATTGTGCAAAGCAAAGTATCTCCATCGATGGAAAGTTGCACACCACTCAACCACATCTGTTTGCGGATATCGTTTTCAATATATGAGTTAATAAAGGATGGCAATCCACATATTCCATTATAACCCCCCCCTTCCATTCCTTGATAGCTCTTGGCATTATTAAAATGAAGTGTATATCTGCCTATTTTATTTTTATTTAACATTTTGTCGGGATCAGTAGGAATAACAAAAATGTTTTCTGAGGAACCGATATTATTTACAGAAAAATTATCAAAATAATTTAGTTCAAGGGAATAAATACCCGAGTTAATAATTTGATCACATGATTCGATGCATTCTTGCCATTTAATTTCACCCTCATCTATATCAAGAGGATCCTCGCCACTAAAAACTAAAGAGTTTAAATAAACCTTTGCCAATAGTGTATATGCAGCCATTCGATGCATTCTGCCATAATTTTCCATACCAGGCATAGGTAAATTTTTTGCTGTCGCTTCCAGTTCATTTTTTACAAAAGCATAAACTTCATCTCTTGAATTATTTGCAGGGGCAAAGTTCTCAGGGACATCATAATCTTTGACAATTGGTACCCTTCCATAATAGTCCAAAGCAATGAAATAATAATAGGCTCTAACAGCTCTGATTTCATCTTCAAGATAGGAAACAATATTTGTTGTATCTTCTATCTGTTCGATTTGGTAAAGTAGACGGTTACAGGCATTAACTCCTTTAAAAGCATATAGCCATATGCCATTTACTTCTGTTGTAGTCCATGTATGAGAATGTGTTCTTAAATGGACTCCGTTATCATACCATCCACCATAATCTCTTGTTGGGGTTACTACTTGATCAGTTGCACTAATCATCATATTGTCCCCTGTACCTAATTGCGCTGGATTTTCTAATCCATTATATATTGGACCAATCGCACTTGCAACCTGACGGTCTGTTTTATAAAAATCGTCATTAGTTAATTGACTTTTAGGATATTGTTCCAGATCTAAACAAGATGCCAACATCCAGAGACATACATATAATAAAAATTTATATTTCATAATAATTAATTTTAATACAATTAGTTTAAAATCCAATTTCGAAACCTACCATAAAAGACCGAACACTGGGATAATCGTATACTTGGCTTACTCCGGGTGTCAAACCTGATATTGAAACCTCTGGTTCATTAACTTTTGATCTTGTTAAAGTTATTAAATTACTACCTGTAGTATATATCTTTATGTTTTTTATCAAATCATCATTTCTTAGAGGAACCATATAACTAAGTGTAATATTATCAATCTTTACCCAATCTCCTGGTTCCAGGTAATAATCTGAATATTCTTGTGTGTCATATAAATTTTTATCATAATCCCTAATTAAGGTTCTTGGAAGTCTCATAATGCTTCCATATAGTAACCTTTTTGTATTAAGAATTTGATGACCAAGCTGGCTTCTGAACATAGCAGAAAGGTTCCAGTTTTTAAAGGAAAAAGACGTGTTCAAATTAGTATAGTATTTGGGTAATCCATTACCAATAATAGTATTATCGTCGAAATTAATAACACCATCATCATTGAAGTCTTTAAATATCCATTTGCCATCTTCATCTATCCCTTCACATTTATATCCATAAAAGTTACCAACATTCATGCCTTCAGCATAACGATGGGTATAAGCATGAGTTAATGCGCTGCCAGGGAAGAAATTTGAGCCAATATCCCTGTATTCTAATTTATATAAATCACTTGACAATGATAATATTTTTTGTGTGCGATAATCAAAGGTAAGATCTAAGTTCCATTGAAAGTTTTCTTTTTTAATGGGTATAATATTGAAAGTTAATTCAATTCCCTGATTACTCATAGAAGCAACATTGGCAAATGTGCTTGAATATAAGTTTGGTGGAACAGGAACGTCATAATCGTGAAGCAGATCAATTGTTTTTCTTGTATACCAATCAACATTACCCCCCAATCGGCCGTTAAAAATTATCCAATCAAATCCAAGATCAAATTCGTGCTTAGTTTCCCATTTTAGATTTGGATTCGCATTGCTTATAGGTGCATAGCCTTGAATGAATTGGCCATTGTAAAAAAAGTATCCAGAGGTGGATAAACGGATAAGAGGAATATAATTTCCTATATCCTGATTGCCAGTTTTCCCATAACCTAGTCTTAACTTAAAAAAGTCAAGCCAATTTATGTTTTTTGCGAAGTTTTCATTTGTAACAGTCCACCCAATCGAAGCTGCAGGAAAATAGCCCCATTTGTTTGCAGATCCAAATTTGGATGAACCTTCTCTTCTAATACTGGCTGAAAGAAAGTACCTGTTATTCCAATTGTATATACTTCTGGCAAAAAATCCTACTAGTTTGCTTTCACTTTTACTGCTATTCAACGAGGCTCTTCCATCACCAAGATAACTTCCTGCACCCAGATTGTGATATGTAAAACTATCACTGATAAAATTGTAGTTTGTTGCTGACATAGATTCACTATCAAAATCCTGATAAGAATAACCACCTATTATATTAATTCTATGGTCTCCAAAATACTTGTCCCAATCGATGGTTGTTTCCATTAACCGGCTTATGCTTTGAGAACTACTCCTGGTAGCGGTTCCATATCTATTTACATTTATTTCTGCATATGCTGTACTGGGAACATAATTACCGTTCATGTTTCTTCCTGTCTGATTAGAGAATAAAGCAGTCAACGTTAAATTATTTGTTGGTTTAAGTTGACTATGGATTCTGGTATAATAACTTCCACTTTTATTTGCCTGTGTTGGAAGTTTGAGTTCCGCTACCGGATTTTGATATGAATACATCCCAAACTGTTGATAAAAACCCTTATCTGGATCACCTTCAACATAAACCGGTTGAGTAGGATTATATGCCATTGCCATCATATAAGGGAAAGTACTCATAGGTTTTGCGGTACTTTCTCTTATCCCCATTTGTGCTTGTAATATCAACATATCATTAAGAGCATGTTGGATTAAATTTAAATTTACTTTATAATCCTGTCGGCCTGTTTCAATAAATAATCCATCATGTTTAAAATATGAACCGGAAATACGATAGCTCGTATTTTTCCCTTTGCCTAATATAGCTAAGTTTTGTTGATGGTTAAGAGTTATATCTCTTTGAATCTCGTCAAACCAATCAGTATCATATCCATAATCTATCATAGCTGAAGATTGTTCGGGATGTGTATTCTTTATTTCTTCCTTTAATTGAAGGTATTCATCACGTGATAACATTTTTGTCTCTCTTGCTACTGTTTCGGTAAAAAATTGGCTTGAGAGTATTACGTTTACACCATCATCTAAAGTTTCTCCTGATTTAGTTTGAATAACTATAACACCATTTGTTCCTCGGGTGCCATAAATCGCAGCTGCAGATGCATCTTTTAATATATCGATAGATTTTATGTCATGTGGATTAATTGTACTAAGATTTCCACCTGGAACCCCATCTACCACAATTAGAGGGCTTTGGCCTGCACTTATACTTGTGGTTCCACGTAGACGAATCTCAAAATCTTGATTTGGATTGCCACCTCCGGGTCTGGTTATAGTTAATCCTGCTACTTTGCCTTGCATTACTCTAGCAATGTCAGTTCCTGCACCAGCGTCAATATTCATTTCATCCGGCCTCACTGAAGCTACAGCACTTGTTAACTCTTCACGTTTCAAAGTGCCGTAACCAATGGCAACCACTTCGTCTAGTTCAAATAATTCCTCTTCCAACCTTACATTAATAATAGTTTGTCCACCAATTTTTACCTCCTGTGATCTCATACCAATAAAGGTAAAGGCCAATGTTGCGTTTGTGGGTAAATTTGTAAGTGAATATCCTCCATTGTTGTCCGTGATAGTACCTTGAGTTGTACCTTTCACTACAATGGTAACACCGGGTAGGGGCTGATTATTTTGATCGGTCACCCGGCCGCTGACAGTGCCCTGTTGCTGTGCCAGTAAATTAAACGTCTTCCCGGAAGATCTACCAGCAGGAGTTAAAACGATGTACCTGTCTTTGATCAGAAAGTTAACCTCACTGTTTTTGAACAGCCGGATTAATATATCTGCCACCTTTTCTTCCTGTACTGTTATGTCAACTTTCTTTGATACATCGATTAACTCGCTGTTGAATAGAAAATAAAATTCGCTTTGCTTCTCTATCGCATTCAAAACCTCTTTGATAGTCGCATTTTTGAAGTCCAGGCTTATCTTTTTAGTTTGCGCATAGCTGTCAACCGCAAAAACCTGGAGGGAGCTGATCAATACTATTAATAATGTATTGCGCATGATAATCAGTTTTGTTCGGTGCCTTATTAAAAATCGACACACAAGGTTTCCAATTTTTTTCATAATTTTACATGTTTTTAATTAAATAAAGTTTTAGTCCCGCGAGGGGCGCGGAAGGAGGTGTTGGCGCATCTCCTTCTTTTTAGTTTAAAAGGTTAGTATCTCATAGGCATCTTTTTTTGTTATTGTTACAATTGATTGAGATAATTTCTTTGTCACCTTATCAGGCTTACCGGGGCTGTATTTTATTGAAATAGGAGAGCTTAACTCAAGCAGTTCCAATACCCGGAAAAGAGGTTCATTGTCAAATGTGGTTGTAAATTTATATTTCAAAATTTCTTCATTGCCAATAATAACCTTTATCCCGTACCACTGCTCAAGCAACCGGGCAACCTCCGGCATAGGTGTATCATCTAAGATCATTATATTTTCATGCCATGCAATGTATTTTTTAATATCTCTGTTGTCAAGACTTACTGAATTTTTGTTTTTATCAAATTGCAGATAGTCGTTAGGTTTAAGTAAGACAGGTCTTTTTATATTGTGGGTGAGAAAATTAATATTTCCCTCTTTTAAAGCTACTTCTATCTGTTTGGAACCGGGATAAGATTTTACGTTAAACTGAGTTCCTGTAACTTCGATTTTTGTATTTCCCATATTTACTATGAAAGGGGCATGCATATTTTTATATACATCTAAAAATGCTTCCCCTTCAAGTTCAATTTCCCTGGTTTTACCTGTGAAGGGGATACTGTATCTTATATTGCTGCCTGCATTTAGCCAAAGGTTGGTACCGTCGGGCAATACAATATGTGAGCGCATTCCTAACGGGCTATTGATTTGCTGCCATGTTATTTCATCAGCTTGTTGTACAACTGTTTGAACTTCTGTATTTTGAAAGAAAAGGCTCCAGATCGTGAATGCTAATAATGGTAATGTAAGTGTAGCTGCAACCCGGGTTATTACAGTGAAAATATTGATTTTATTATCTTTCCTGCTGATTCTTTCAGAGACTATATAATAAGCCCTTTCAACATCAACTTCACGAATTTGCTCAATTAATCCTGCTGCCTCTGTTTTTTTATCAAATGCCGATAATCCCTTCCGGTATTCAATAAATTTATTAAAATCTGTCTTTGAAGATTTTATATTGTTGTTTTTGATCATTCATTCTTGCTTTAATTATTATACAATCGTGGTCACTGAAACACGTAGTAATAATTAAATTATTTAGATCACCATCAGCAAAAACATATAATCTTTAAATTTTTCCCGTAATATTTTAAGTGCATTAGAGATATGCGTTTCCACAGTACGTTTTGAAATATTTAACCGGGTGGCTATTTCATCATTTGATAAGCACTTGAAACGGCTGAGACCAAAAACTTCTTTTGTGCGGGGCGGCAATTTGTTACATGCATCTTCAATCCTTTTCTGAAGTTCTGAAACAATGAACAGATCAGGATCATAAAGAGTATCATTTGCCACCATATTTTTCAGCTCATCAATGATTCTGCTTTTTATTTTCTCTCTTTTTAAAAAATTTATTGAGCTGTTTTTCACTGAAGTAAACAGGAAATTTTTAAAAGAAGAACCTCTGTTGATATTTTTTCTTTTTATCCAGAGTCTTACAAAAAAGTCCTGGACAATCTCTTCAGCATTTTCTTTATCAAGGAGAATATTTGAAGTAAAAACTACTAATCCGGGATAGTAGAACCGGAATAGCAATTCAAAAGCTGTCTGGTCTCCATTGATCAGCCTTTGTATGAGAATCTCCTCTTTTATGCCATTGATCGTCAACATAAATGTAAAAATAGGAATTTGTGATCAGAACTATTAACTATTATATTTTGCTCACTTAATTCAGTCTGCCGCTGACAGTCAAATTACCAACTTTATCCTTAAAATGACCATGTTGACAGAAATTATTTTAAAATGTGAAAGGAAAGAAATAATCATTGTAGGATTTATGTTACTTTTCTCTTTTCTTGTTTTCCAACTTTTTTAATACATCTTCAAGCTGTTTCATTTCCTTCACGTCTTCAATTTCAATCCTGCGTTTATTGTATTTTTCATATTCCGAATCTGCTAATTCTTTTGCCATTTTTGCCGAAATCCTACCGGCATGTTCTAAAATCTCCTTATCATTCAAAGTCATAAAATCGTTGAGTTTGTTTATCCAGTCTTTCATATACATTGGTTTTCGATTTCGTGCCTGCAACTCAGCAAACGAAAGGTACTGGTCAACAATCAGGTTCAAATCTTTCAACTCATTTTCAGTCAGATAGTTTTTTGCAATAGAAACATCGGTTTTCCTGATTTTCCCATGAGGCGCATTTTCCCATGTTGTTAATCCCATGTTTTGTTTTTTGGAACTAACTCTTTTATATATAAGCTCTGATGCAGTGTGACCATGAATTGCCCAGTGCATTTTGTTTTGTACTGCTTTGAAAAATAACTGGCTTTCTTCCTTGGTTGGATCGTAATCAATCGCAGTGCAATAGATATCCTTGATTTTAGCATAGAAAATTTTTTCCGAACTGCGAATATCCCTAATCCGTTCCAGCAGTTCATCGAAATATTTATTTATATGTCCTGTTTCTTTTAACCTATCGTCGTTAAGCACAAAACCTTTAATTAAATATTCTCGAAGTTGTGTTGTTGCCCAAATGCGAAATTGAGTTCCACGGTGCGATTTAACACGATATCCCACCGAAATAACCACATCAAGATTGTAGTATTTTGTTGAATAATTTTTACCGTCTGAGGCAGTTGTCAAGTAATCCTTGACAACTGAATTTTCATCCAGTTCTCCTTCTTTAAAAATATTTTGAATATGAAGACTAACATTTTGTTTAGTGGTTTGAAACAGTTCAACCATTTGTTTTTGGTTGAGCCAAACTGTTTCATTTTCCAAACGCACATCTATTTTTGTTTGTCCGTCTTCAGTTTGATAAAGTAGTATTTCCGAATTATTCATTTCATGATTAAATTAACTATTTTCAAAGGTGTCAGATAGAACTCGCCTGTATTTAATCATACCCTTGGGTGTAAATGTTTTATATACTCGTTCATACTATTAAAATTGTTTATTTTTAAAGGTATAGTATGGAACTCGCACATGTTTTAATCGTACTTTTAGGTGATTTTACAATCATGCTTGTTTCATTTTACTTTGTTACAAACCCATTGGGCATTAACATATATCAATTTTTGCTTTTATATGTGGTAATTAACTTATAATCTTTTCAATGAATTCCCGGGCTTTTATTGCTTCATTTTTTATGAATGAAAATTCACCTTCATCAACACATTCAATTATCAGCGGCCCATTTTGAAAGCCTCCTTTTATCAGGCGTGGAATCAATGTCCTGAAGTCTACTAATCCTGTACCCGGGGTAACCATAACAGTTCTTGGCAGCCGAAAATCCTTTACCGCCATACCGACAACTACACCATCCAAAGCTTCGGCATCTTCTACAGGATTTATTTCACCGTTACTGAAAAACATCACATTTCCCGGATCATACCACAATTTAAGATTTTTATGACCAATCCGGTCGACATGAACCCGGCACCGGGCTCCGGTTGATCCATGTGGCTTTAAAGAAATTGACACACCTTTTTCGACACCATAGTCACAACATTCTGCAATTGCTTTATAGTAATTAGCTTCAAGCTCAGGTTGGCGCATACTACCGATATCATTTATCTGTATATTTCCAGAGCCGCAATGGACTGAATTGTCAATAAGTCTTTTAAGCTGCGCTATACCTTCCTCAACCGGTACGGTAGGATCAATAGAGCCACCTGAAAGAGACAAAATTTTGAGTCCGCGTTTTCTGATCTCTTCACCTACGGTAATAGCAAATTCAGGAGGTGAGTCCCGGTCTATCACCCTTCCTTTATCATGAGTACTTAGTCCAACATATTTATAGCCTGCTTCTGCTATTCCGTCTAATGCCTCAAGATAGTTCCGGTTGCCCCAGGCCCGGGTATAACATCCTATTTTCCAGCCTGATGAATTGCAGGAATTTAAAAAAGCCCCGGCTGTTGAGGCTAACATAATAGTGCTCAGGGAGCTTGTCTTAATAAATTCTCTTCTTGAAAAATTTTTCATGATATATGGTTAAATTAGTTTTATAGTTTATCATATGAAATGAGCATTCTGTTTAAAATTTGGATTCAAAAGGATGATTAAAATATATGTAAGCAGGTTATATGATATCATTGAAAATAATTAATTTTAATCATATGAACAGATATTTGAATTTGAGTGTAAAGTTAAAAATTATTTCAATATTTTTTTACTAAAGGCATTTTTCTTCCCAAGCCAAAAGCTTTTGTACTGATGTGCAATATAGGAGCTGACTGGAATCTTTTAAATTCGCTGATAGCCACCAACTTTATCACTTTTTCAACTATTTTTTTGTCAAATCCTTTAGCTTCAATCTCTTCGGGAGATAAATTTAACTCTATATAGTTGAACAGTATCCGGTCGAGCAGTTCGTACTCAGGAAGTGAGTCCGTGTCTTTCTGGCCGGGTCGCAGTTCGGCTGAGGGGGGTTTGGTTATTGTATTTTCCGGAATAATTTCTTTGTCTCTGTTTATAAAACGGGCCAGTTTATAAACATCAGTTTTATACAGGTCGCCAAGGACTGCAATACTTCCGTTCATGTCGCCGTACAGTGTGCCGTATCCTACTGCGCACTCACTCTTATTGGAAGTGTTTAGAAGAATATTTCCAAATTTATTTGAGACTGCCATCAGATATATTCCTCTTGTACGGGCTTGAATATTTTCTTCAGTTATTCCCTGAGCTGTATCATTAAAGAGGGATGCCAATGATTTTTCAAACTCATTTACAGTTGCTTGTATTTCAATGAGGTCATACTGAATTTGTAAATTTTCAGCCAGCTGCCGGGCATCTTTAACACTATGATCCGGAGAATATTTTGACGGCAGCAGCAGAACTCTTACATTTTCAGGTCCCAGTGCCCTGACTGCCAGCACTGCCGTAACTGCTGAGTCTAAACCTCCGGAAAGTCCAAGGATTGCTTTACTGAACCCTGATTTGCAGAGGTAATCTCTGATCCCTAAAATAAGGGCATTGTAAATTTTTTCAATATAACTAATTGCAGGTTGTAAGACTATTTCTCCTGCACTCTCTTTGTCAATTATCAGAAAATCCTCTTCAAAATATTTTAGCTCTTTGACTATTTTACCCTGATTATTTATAAAAGCCGAGCCGCCATCGAAAATCAGCTCTCCCTGAGCCCCCGTTTGATTTACATATACTATCGGAATATTATATTTTTTAGCTTTTGAAATGAGTATATCTTTTCTTCCTGATTCCTGATTGTATGAGAATGGAGATGCAGAAATATTGACAATAAAGTCTGGTTTCAGCTTAGCCAGCTTATCCATTATCGAGATTCGGTGTAATTTATCTGTAGTGGATTGATTATCCCAAAGATCTTCACAAATAGTAATAGCTATCCTTTGGTTTTTGTACTCAATAACAGAGAAATCTTTATTTGGCTCAAAATGCCTGTATTCATCAAAAATATCGTAAGCAGGTAAAAGTGTCTTTTTGTGGACTGACAAAATTTTACCGTCAGCCAGGAAAAATGCAGCATTGAATAATTTTTTTTCTCGTTCGTTTTTATTGATATATGGAGCTCCGACAATAGCTGCGATCCCTCTGCAATATTCAGCGATTTTATTGACTGTTTTCTCCGCTTGAACTATGAACTCCTTCTTTTTAAGCAGGTCGTGTGGATAGTACCCGGTTACTGAAAGCTCTGAAAATATTACAAGATCAGCACCTTCTGCTTTTGCATTTTCAATATTTTTTATGATTTTGGCAGAATTTCCTTTAAAATCGCCAATTATGTAATTTAACTGGGCCAGTGCAACTTTCATTGAAACAAAATATTTTTCTTCAAAATTAGAAAAATTCAGGAAAACAATTCATTTATATTTTTTTGGTTAAGTTTTTTAAGAATGCTCTCGTCGGTTTGGATGATGTCTCCGGCAATTTTTTTCTTTTTATTTTGTAGAGACAGGATCTTCTCTTCTACTGTATTTTTGCATATCATACGATAGGCAAATACTTTTTTCCCCTGTCCTATCCGGTGACAACGGTCGATAGCCTGATTTTCAACTGCGGGATTCCACCAGGGATCAACAATGTAAACATAGTCGGCTGCAGTTAAATTCAGTCCTGTGCCACCTGCTTTCAGGCTGATAAGAAATACCCTGAGATTTTCATTTTCCTGAAAATTTTTTACTGACTGTCTGCGATTTTCGCTGCTGTTTTGTCCATCGAGATATTCATATTCAATATTCAGCCTTCTCAGCTCATCCTGAATCAAGCCCAGCATTTTAACAAATTGTGAAAAAACAAGAATTTTGTGCCTGCCGGTCTTTTTGGTTATATGTCGAACAAGTTCATTGATCTTTACTGACTGACTTTCAGTTATTTCATTAGAATTTAAGAGCAAAGGTGAATCACATATCTGGCGTAATCGTGTTAATGCTTCGAGTACCATTATTTTTGATTTTTCCACCCCCTCTTTTTTAATTTTATTGAGCAACTGATTTTTATATTCATTGCGGTAAGCATCATATACACGACGCTGTTCGCTCTCCATTTCGCAATAAAGAATATTCTCGGTTTTGTCGGGCAACTCTAACGCCACTTTTTCTTTTGTTCGGCGTAAAACGAAAGGGTTTATAATTTTATTCAGTTCGCCCGCAATTGCCTCATTTCCTTCTTTGTCGATTGGTGTTGAATAGTTCTCTTTAAATTTTTTAATACCCCCAAAGAATCCGCGGTTGACAAAATTCATCTGGGCAAACAGATCGAAGGTGCTGTTTTCGACAGGTGTACCTGTCAGGGCAATTTTATTGCGGGCATTGATGAGGCAGGCTGCTTTAAAACGGTGCGAAGCCGGATTTTTAATAGCCTGGGACTCGTCGAGAACAGCGTAATTAAATTGGAACTGGCTTAAGATTTGGATGTCGCGGACAAGAATACCGTAAGTAGTAAAAATAAGATCGTATTTTTTAAAATCAGTGGTGTCTTTTATACGGTCGACTCCGTAATAATGAAATGCTTTTAAATTGGGAGCAAATTTCTTTATCTCGTTTTCCCAGTTAAATAGTAAAGTAGTTGGCACAACGATTAAGTTGACTCCCTTTTTTTTAATTGCCTGTTGTTGGAGAAATGACAGTACTTGCAGAGTTTTTCCCAGGCCCATGTCGTCGGCCAGAATTCCTCCCCACTGTAATTCATCCAGGAAATTCAGCCAGTTTAGTCCCTCTTTCTGATAGTGTCGTAAAGTGGTTTTTATCTGTCCGGGAACTTCAGTTTCGTTTATATTAGTAAAGTTTATCAGACGCTGTTTTTTTTCTGTAATCTCCTGTAAAATGCCGGTATCGTCAATATTTTCAAACAGTTCGTCAATCATTGAGAACCGGAGTTTTGAAATCTCCAGTTTATTTTTTCTTATTTCGCCGTTCCTGAAAAATTTCTCGAATTTATGAAACCACTCCGATGGTAAAATTCCTACCGAACCGTCTTTCAACTGAATGTAACGCTGTTTGTTGAGCACTGCCTTTTTTATATCATTAAGTAAAACCCGGTTGTCGCCAAAGCTGACAGCAATATCCACTTCAAACCAGTCTTGTCCCGATACAACAGATGTGCTGACCCTTCCTTTGTGGGGCGAATATTTGAAGTTCTTGAGATCTTTCAATCCAAACACCTCGACATTAAGGATTTGCAGCTTGTCAAAAAATCTGTAGAACCACATATCTTTAGTGAAATCGCGATAATGCAGATAGAAACTTTTTTTGGTTTTCTGATTATCAAAATTGGGATGCAATTCGCAAAGAGAATCTAAAAAATCGTTTTCAAGTTCGAAGTTCCGTTTGTACTCAGTAATTACATCACCTTTTTTTATAAGGATATTACCATTATCACTTAAAATCGCTGATACATTATTGTCGTACTCCACGCGCGGGGTGAAAATTACATATTCATTATGTTCAGAAAGGAATAACTGCTTTTTATTAAAATCCAGTTCTATAGTTTCTGTATCATATGATCCTTTTTTGAAAATTACTTCAAAATTTTTGGAAACAGGCTCAACCACCTTTTTGAAGAATTCATCTTTATATGAAGCTGCCATCTTAATTTTTTCAGGTAAGGTGGCCAGAATTTGCGTCACTTTTTCACTCTTTGCAAAATGGTAATTTTTGTTTGAAACGTGAATATAATGGTTCTCGGGTTGTAACTGAAATGGATTTCGTTTTTTTAGTTCATTCCCGATTTTAATTCTCAGGTCAAGGATTAAAAACTGTTTTTTTTTCGAAACTATAAAAACAGCATCAAACGGATCGGGTGAAAGTGTAATTTCAAACAGATCCTTTTTTCTTATTTTATTTACATTATTTGCAATGCCATACACAAACTTTTCATCACACAAATAATAAAAAACCTGTTTCATTAATTGAAAATCGTATCCCCTGACACCTTCAATTTCATCGATTAACTGCAATATTTTTTTGGCATTTTCACTTTTATTGATGAAAAACCGGGTTTCCATTTCCTCTTCGTATTCCTTAATGTGTGTGGAAAGCATGGATGGATCATTCTTGCCGGGTTGGCCTACAATCGGTATTATCTCGTACCGCCTGTTGCTGTCTTCTTCATAATCATCGTAAAAATAACGATAACCTCTTTTGATTACAAATCCCAATTCTCTTTGTTCTGATTTTTCGGTTAATTCATCTAACTCAGGTTTTTGATTGTTCAGGTTTCTGAGTATATCAGAAATATAGTGATCGGTATTATCTGTAACCGGTATTAATCCCCTTCCTTCTTTCGTCGGGGAATACAATACCCCCTCGCTTTCGGAGAAAGTGAAGGAAAAGTATTCTTTTAAATCAGTGTTTTCAGGTAATCCATATATTGCCAGCAACTCTTTTTGTTTATCCAAAATTCTGCCGCTGAAAACTTCATCAAGCAAATTGGGCAAAGGTGAATTTGCAATCATTGACAGGCATTGGGCTTCACTGGTTGTTAATTTTGATGAATTAGTTGCATGAGATGAGGTTACAAAAATTTTTTCGCCTTCTTTATAAAATTTTACATTGTCATGTAACTGACGGGAAACAAATGTTAATGATTCGTTTGTAACCTCAATTGAATCGAAAACATCGTCATACCTTTGGTAGAAAATTTGCCTGAAAACAGAGTTTGAAACATTTTTTTTTACAAAGCTTATATCTATAAATTTATAATCAGGTATTTCAAATCCCAGATTTTTCCTGATTTCCTTTTTTGCAGGTAAACTGGGTTCCGGCTGCTTCTGGTTTTGCAATATAATCCGTTCCTCAAGATTATCTGTTATAAAAAGTAATGCTGCCACTGTATGTTTGCAAATGCTCCCCCAGTCGAATGGGCATGTGCAGGTAGTTTGTATGTTTTTGCTGTTTACTCCTTTTATCAGAACCTGGTATTTTTTCGAGCCTATAACTGTGAATTTCCAACTATCTGTTTTCTCTATATAATCATCGAATAACACCTTTTTATTTCTGTACAAATCCCTGCCACGGGTTGCCACTGCAACGGAAGTGTAGAAATTAATATGCCTGCTTATGTGTTCTTTTATATAATAGTAGTCGGTACTCATTTGCAAATTGGTTTGTAATCTGTAAATGAAATCGGAAAATGAGTGTCCAATATTAAGGATTATCTTGTGTTTTCAAATCTGAATAACTTCTTTGGTTATATTTTGATAAAAAGGTGTAATTATATGCCGGGTTTCCCAATTTTCCTTTTCGTAAACAAATACTGAGAATGCCTCCTCTGTTTCTAATTCAAGTGGAATGAGATGATGCCTGAATCGTTGTTCAACTTTTAAAGTAACCGGATAGTTAGTGAGAATTAATAAATCCCAATCGGAATCTTTTTTATAATCACCTCTTGCCCGTGAACCAAAAAGGTATATTTCAGCCATTGGGTCAACTTCATGAACCCTTTTTGCAATCATCTTTTTTACTTTTTCAACTTTTGTGATCATAAAACAAAAATAGTAAAAAAGTATTATAAGCCATTTGCTGATTTATAAATTATAAAAAACTCCTTACTCAATCATATTTTTTATACTCTTCTGCAATAATTATCTTCACGATTCGTATAAATTAAATTGACTGACAGGTTAAATTATGCAAACTTCAATAAAGACCATTTTTTATATTTTGATAGGGGCAGCTTTTTTATCTGCCTGTAAAAGAAACCCTTTGAAGGTTGATATATCCGGTATTGATGATAAAGTGGAAATTGTCAGATTTGAGCAGGAGCTGTTTAATCTTTCACTGAAAGACACTTTGGAAGATTTTTATACTTTGCGGGATAAATATCCTGATTTTTTTGATCTTTTTACCTGGAAAGTTATCGGTATCGGAAGTATAGAAGAGGAGTTTTTTCCGGAGCTGATGTCAGAGTTTTTGGCTGACACTATGGTTGTGAGTATAAGTTTTTTGACTGATAAAGAGTTTGGAGATTTCAGGAATATTGAAAACAGGCTTATTGAAGCTTTTAAATATTACAAATATCACTTTCCTGAAAATGAGCTTCCAACCATTTTTACAATGATATCCGGATTTAATCAGTCGGTTGTTACTGCTGAAAATATTATTGGTATCGGACTTGACAAATATCTGGGCAGCGATTGCAGTTATTACAGGATCCTTAGCAATATTCCTTTTTACAAGCTGTCAAATATGAATCGGGAAAAAATGATTTCAGATGTGGCTTATGCCTGGGGGCTGACCGAATTTGAAGAACCGGGAGAAGCTACTACTCTGCTCGACAATATAATTTATCAGGGGAAACTGATGTATTTTGTTGATGCCCTCCTTCCTGATATTCATGATACACTTAAGATCGGTTATACAGGCAAGCAACTTAGGTGGTGTATTGAGAATGAACCACAAATGTGGAATTACCTGGTTGAACAAAAAATGTTATATTCCAATAAGCGTATGGATATATTACGATATCTGAATGACGGCCCCTATACGACAGGTTTTCCTCTTGAGTCACCTTCACGTACCGGGATTTGGATCGGCTGGCAGATAATAAGAGAATATATGAAGAAGTATAAAGAGGTTACCCTTGAAGAGTTGATGAATAAAAATGACTACCAGCAGATTTTAAATGATTCAAGGTATTATCCGGAATAAAAATATCCGGAGTTTCCTGCCGGATATTTTTAAACTTGTTAACTTTTATTACCAAACAACTTCATATTTTAGAAAAAAATATACTTTTTGCGTGTAAAGAAGCGGCTA
>CAZLZJ010000043.1:16391-19921 GCA_964563975.1 uncultured Prolixibacteraceae bacterium | reverse complement strand
CTGTTAATAATAGATCTTTTTACAAAAAAAGCTCTTTTCTTCATGGATTTTTATACTAATCTTTTTTTAACAAATTCTGATACAAGTCGTTGCCTTTATCATCAATTAAAATAAATGCAGGAAAATTTTCCACTCTTATTTTCCTGACGGCCTCCATTCCCAACTCTTCAAAATCGATAACTTCAACCGACTTAATACTATTTTGTGCTAAAACTGCTGCAGGGCCTCCTATTGACCCGAGATAAAAACCGCCAAACTTCCTACAGGCTTCTGATACCTGAAAAGATCGGTTTCCTTTACCCACCATAATTAGTGATCCACCTCTTTTCATAAATTCTTCAACATATGGATCCATCCTGCCTGAAGTGGTAGGTCCAAAACTTCCACTGACCATTCCCGGTGGTATTTTGGCAGGACCTGCATAATATACCGGATGATTTTTAAAATAATCCGGCATAGGCTGACCCCTGTCAACCATCTCCTTAATTCTTGCATGTGCCATGTCTCTGGCTACTATAAGGGTTCCGCTAAGATTTAAACGTGTTTTAACCGGATAGCCGCTCAACCGGTTAAGTATCTCTTTCATGGGCTGATCCAGATCAATATTAACAGGGGATGTGAAATCCGGAACTTTATCGGGCAAAAAACGTGCAGGATCTTTTTCAAGCTGCTCAAGAAAAATACCTTCTTCGGTTATCTTAGCTTTTATATTTCTGTCTGCACTGCAGCTAACACCTAATCCGACGGGACAAGATGCAGCATGTCTCGGCAAGCGTATTACCCTTACATCATGAACAAAATATTTTCCTCCAAATTGTGCGCCTAAGCCACTATCCCTGCAAACAGCCTCTATTTTATTTTCCCAATCTCTGTCACGAAAAGCTCTCCCCCCCGGATTGCCGGTATCGGGCAAACTATCGAAATATCCTGCCGTTGCCAGCTTAACTGCCTTAAGTGTTGCTTCAGCTGAGGTTCCTCCGATTACCAATGCCAAATGGTATGGCGGGCAGGCAGAGGTGGAAAGGTCTTTTATTTTATCTTCCACAAACTTTTTAAGATTTTCAGGAGTTAACAATGACTTTGTCTGCTGATATAAAAAGGTCTTATTTGCTGACCCTCCTCCCTTAGCTATAAATAAGAATTCATAAGCATCACCTTCTGTTGCATGAATATCAATTTGTGCAGGCAGATTGGTGCCTGTGTTCTTCTCATCAAACATTGACAAAGGAGCTATCTGCGAATATCTCAGGTTTTTATTTTGATAGGTATTGAATATCCCCTTTGACAAACAGGCTGCATCATTTACTCCGGTATAAACTTTTTCTCCCTTCCCGGCATAAACTATGGCTGTGCCGGTATCCTGGCAGGTTGGGAGCTGACCATTGGCTGCCACCACTTGGTTAAGGAGCATAGTGTACGCCACAAAACGGTCATTTTCAGATGCTTCAGTATCTTTTAGAATCTGTGCCAATTTTAACAAATGAGATTTCCTCAAATAGAAGGAGACATCTGAAAAGGCCTCTTGTGCAATAAGCTCCAACCCCTCAGGTTCAACCTTTAAAAACTTCATTCCATCAATACGGACTGTTGAAATATGATCTGTCGATAAAAGACGATATTCGGTATCATCTTTCAACAAAGGGAACGGATCGTTATATTCGAAACTAACCACTTCTTTAATTTTATCTGATTTAGCCTGGCATAAATATACTTTTTATAAATGAATTTTAATCAATAACAGATTTAAAACTATTTTGCCTCTCTGTTAAAATTACTATTTTTACTAATCAAATTGCCGGATATGATCTGTAAAAAATCAATAAAGTGAATTAAAAATGCTGTTATTCCACCATAAAAAGCCGGTTTTTAACAAGAGCTTTTTCTTAAAGTTGCTTCTTGTTTTTTTATTATCTTTTGCAATATTTCTTCCGCAAACATACTCACAAACCAGTTCACTTATTGTAAAAACAGCTGTTTCAAAAAAAATATCATCCCGTTTTCAATCTTCGGGAAGGATTTTTCTTTTTGTCAGTAAAAGCCACTTAAGTGAACCACGTCATGATATATGGCCAAACAGATCAAATAACATTTTTGCCTTTACTTTGGAGAGGTGGAACAGTAAAAGTAATTTTATATTTAACGGGTCTGCCGGACTTACAAGCTCCACCAACCAAACTCTGAATAAAATTCCCAATGGCAAATATCGCATACAGGTTGTATGGGATCAAAACCCGGAAAAGCCGGGAGTAAATTCTCCGGGAAATCTTTATAGCCATGCCGTTACAATCGATCTTACCGAAGACCTGGCTATTGACCTGCCCCTTGAATTTGTAATACAATCCGAAAAACTTATCAAACATAAATATTTAAAAGAGGTTAATATAAAAAGTAAAGTTTTATCTGAGTGGCATGGAAGGGATATTTATTTAAAAGCAGCTCTGCTGTTGCCCTCCGGCTACTTCAATAAACTAAAAAAAAATTACCCCGTAAGGTACAGTATTGCCGGATTTAGTGGCAGATATACACGGGCTAACAATCTGATTAAATGGGACAGAAACTTTTTTGAATGGTGGATGACAGATGAAGCACCACAAGTTATCAACGTTTTCCTTGACGGAACAGGCCCTTTTGGCGATTGCTATCAAATTGATTCCGAAAATAACGGGCCGTACGGTACGGCTTTAATCAATGAGCTGATACCCTATATTGAAAATAAATATCGTGCTGCCGGAACTCCTTCTTCCAGATTTCTTGACGGATGCAGTACGGGAGGATGGGTATCGCTTGCATTGCAAATATTTTATCCTGACTTTTTTAATGGATGTTTTTCATACAGCCCCGATCCGGTTGATTTTGAAAATTTTCAAATGATTAATATCTATTCCGACAAAAATGCATTTTATAACGATGATGGTTCGCTCAAACCTATTGCCCGCAATTTAAAAGATGAACCTGTTCTTTTTCAAAAAGAGTTTATACAGTTTGAAAATGCCCTTGGCCGGAACAGCAGTTATGTTACCTCCGGTGGACAATTCGGGGCTTTTAATGCACTTTTCAGTCCGAAGGGCAGCGACGGGCTTCCATTACCATTATTTGACCCGCAAACCGGTGAAATTGATAAAAAAACAGCTGACCACTGGAGCAAATACGACCTGAAAAAATATTTGTCTGAACACTGGGATGCCCTTGCTCCCAAAATAAAAGGCAAAATCTGGATTTGGATGGGCGAAATGGATAACTACTATTTAGAGACAGCTTTAAGATCATTTAATAAGATGGCCGGCAATAACCCGGAATTGGATGCAACCATAATTCTTGAGCCCGGTAAAGGTCACTGCTCTGCGTATAGCAACAAAAGAGTTTTGCAACAGATAAAAGAAAAATTTGAAAACAATACTTACAGATAAGCAACATATTACATAAATTTAACAATTATAAAAATCAGCTCCCTTTCACCTATTATTTTGTATTTTACGGGCTTTTTATTTTTTAACCATATTTGATATGGAAATTCACTTAAAAAAGCAGTT
>CAZLZJ010000043.1:0-16291 GCA_964563975.1 uncultured Prolixibacteraceae bacterium | reverse complement strand
TATTTAATAACTACCCATGCTATTGGTCAGGATAATACCGATGCTGTTATAATCGGACATGTTGTTTCGCAAGGAGAGCATATTCCTTTTGTAAATATTTACCTTGAGGGAACCACTTATGGAACGGCAACTGACGTTACCGGGCACTATATGATGGTTGACCTGCCTGAAGGTGAGTTTGTATTAGTCGCCAAAATGATAGGATACAAAACATCAAAAGAGCCGGTAAAGCTAAAGGCAGGTGAAACTATTGAAGTGAAATTCGAGCTGGAAAAAGATTTAATTTATGTTGACGAAGTGGTTATTACCGGAACAAAAACTTTTAAGCGACAAACAGAAAGTGCAGTTATTGTTAATGTACTCGACTCCAAAGCTATTAAAAATGTAGCTGCCCAAACGGTAGCCAATACATTAAACTTTCAGCCCGGATTAAGAATGGAGGTGGATTGCCAGACATGCAATTACACACAACTGAGGATGAATGGGCTGGGAGGGGCATATAGTCAGATTCTTATCAATAACAGATCAGTACTCAGCCCTTTGACCGGGCTTTACGGATTGGAGCAGCTGCCTTCAGAAATGGTAGAGCGTATTGAAGTAGTACGTGGCGGGGCATCCGCACTGTATGGATCAAGCGCCATAGGTGGTACTGTTAATATTATAACCCGTATGCCGCAAAGGAATTCATATGAAATAACCACCAATGGTGCTGTTGTCGGCGCTGATGCTGCGGATTTTAACCTTAATGGAACCCTCACTGCCTTATCGCAGCAAAGAAATGCCGGTGTAGCTCTTTATACATCGCACCGCCAGAGAGATTCGTATGATCATAACGGAGATAATTTTTCGGAAATGCCAACCTTGAAAAATAACTCATTCGGTTTTAACTCATTTTTTAAACTTGACGAAAACCAACAATTACAACTCAACTTTTCAAGCTTGCACGAATATCGCTACGGGGGAGAGATGATAAACGGCCCGGCCTATTTGGCACAACAATCGGAAGAAAGAAATCATGACATTATATTCGGAGGAGCAGATTATGAAATCTTCAGCAATGACTATAACACCTCCCTTACTCTATACAGTGCAGCCCAATACACAAAAAGAGACCATTTCACCGGAATAGTGCCTGATGAGCATTCAGAATTACAAAAATACAATGAAACTCCTCCTTACGGCCATTCCAAAAACTACTCTCTGCAATTGGGGCTGCAAGTTAACCATATGGTTCAAAACTTTATCAAAGGGTACAGTAACTTCACTTTCGGAGCGGAATACATGGCAGATGATATTTTTGATGAGATTAAAACATATAATTACTTAATCGATCAATCTTCAAAAAACATTGGTGCATTTATTCAAAGCGATTGGTCAGTTACCCGTAAAACAACACTCCTTACAGGACTTAGGGCCGACAAGCACAACTTTGTAAATAACATCATCCTAAACCCACGGATTTCATTTTTGCATAAACCAAATATTAACACTCAGTTACGTTTTTCGTGGTCTACCGGGTTCCGTGCCCCGCAGGCATTCGATGCCGATATGCATATTGCTTTTGCAGGAGGGGGAATTCAAACTATCAGCCTGGCGGAAAATTTAAAGGAGGAGCGTTCTCAAAGCTTAAGCGCCTCTTTGAATTGGGATAAACCTACCGAAAAATATATATGTGGATTTACCCTTGAAGGTTTTTACACACAGCTGAAAAATGCTTTTATTCTGGAAGAATTAGGGAAAGATGAAAACGGAAATTCACTTATGGAAAAAAGAAACGAGGGATTAAGCAATGTGTATGGAACCACTTTAGAATTACGTTCTAACTACAACAGGGTTTTTCAAGTTGAGGGAGGGCTCACATTGCAAAAAAGCCGGTATAAAAGCCCGGTAGCCTGGTCAAAAGAGCTGCCCGGAGTTAAATATTACCTGCGTACCCCCGATGTCTACGGATATTACACTTTGAGCTTAACACCCGGAAAACATTTTAGTGCCGCATTATCAGGAATTTACACCGGTTCAATGCTGATCCCGCATTATGGCCTGGCAGATGACCCGGGAACACCTGAAACAGATGAACTGTTCACATCCTCAGATTTTATGGAAATAAACCTGAAAGTCGCCTATACCTTTGAGCTGCCAAGATTAGATTCATCAATAGAGCTTTTTAGCGGGACAAATAATCTGACCAACAACTATCAAAACAACTTCGACAGCGGAAAAAACAGGGATAGCGGTTTCATATACGGTCCTGCAGCGCCCCGGTCTTTTTTTATCGGAATACGGCTGTTTAACTAAAGTCTTAGTAATTGTATTTTGTTATTTTTTGTCTGTTAAAGTGCCCCTTCAAATAATAAAACTTTACATTTACCGGTAAAAAAGACAATCGAATAAAACAATTAAACTTTGTTAAATAAAATTGCAAAGAAATATGGAACACAATGAACTAAATACCGACTGGAGAAAAGTTGCATCTTCAATTTATAGAAAACCCCGCGATTCAAAAATTTACGGATCGGTAGATATTGACATCACAGAGCTTGAAACATTCATTGCAAAAAAAAGAAAACAGGGCATAAAAACTACCCTGACTCATTTGATCACACTAATTATTGGAAGAGCTTTAAAAGAAGAAGTACCTGAGCTGAACACCTATATAAAAAGGGGAAAGGTAGTCAGACGTAAAAATATAGATGCAATGGTCAGTGTTCTGCTAAAAGGGGATCAGATGGGATCAGTAAAAATAGAAAATGCTGACCGCCTAACTATAGCAGAGCTTTCAGAACTGATTGCCGAAAAGATCAGGCAGTCGCGCTTAGGAAATGAAAACAGCACCATGAAATCTAAAAATTTTCTTTCATCAATTCCATGGCCGTTTCGCAACTGGATATTTAATCTTTATAAGATTTTCACTATTGATCTGGGACTATCGTTTCCCATAATTAATATCTCTTCAGACAGTTTTGGTTCATATCTTATTTCAAATATCGGAACTTTGGGGCTGGACACAGGATACGGAGCCCTGCTCCCCTCATCAAATGTGTCTGTCGTAATGATAATCGGCAAAGATTATAAAAAACCTGTTGTGATTAATGATGAAATTATGATCAGGAAAGTTTTTACTCTGTCGGCAACCCTTGACCATAGGGTTGTTGATGGTTCACATGGTGGAAAACTGTTTAGATTTATAAAATATATGATTAAAAATCCCCACTTGCTTGAAATAAAACCCTGACATCTTAAAATGTTCCAAAACATGTAAAATAATTTTTTCCGTGTACGAACACGAAAACAGATAAATTTTGCTTAATTTTGTATTTCGATCAATTTGATCTGCAAAATAATTTATTATAAATTAATCTGTTATAGAAACAAATAAACAAATACGAATTAAAGATATTGCCAAAAAGGCGATGGTCTCAATTGGAACGGTTGACAGGGTTTTACACAACAGAGGGGAAGTAGCCGAATCTACCAGAAACAAGATATTGAGAATTATTAAGGATCTGGATTACCAGCCAAACTTCTTGGCAAGCACACTGGCATCAAAAAAGTCGGCACTTTTTGCTACTCTTCTTCCCAAGCCGCCTTCATCACATGAATATTGGTATAAACCTGTAATTGGGATAAATAAAAGAGTTTCCGAACTGTCGCCTTATGGAATTGAATTGTCTGCCTTTACATTCAGCCAGACCGATCCTCAAAGTTTTATTACTGCCTCTGATCAGGTTTTAAAAATTATGCCCGACGGGGTGGTTTTTGCTCCTTTTTTTAAAAAAGAGTCAAATGCTTTTATTCAACGGCTAAAAAAATTATCAATACCTTTTGTGTTCATTGACTCAGAAATAAAAAATGCAGGGCAATTAGGCTATATAGGGCAAAACTCTTACCAAAGCGGGCTTGTTTCAGGAAAACTTCTTGATCAGGTTCTGCGTGAAGGAAATATTCTGATAATTCACTTTGCCAGAGAGATGGACAATCAAAATCATTTAGTACAAAGAGAAAAAGGGTTTTATAATTGGTATTCAAAAAATTCTGTCGACAATCATAAATTATATACCACCGAGGTACCCGACACAAATGATACAACCTGGATGGATCAGTTATATCATATCATATCAGAAAAAAATATCAAAGGTATATTTGTAACAAACTCAAAGGTTTTTTTTGTGGGCAGGTTAATTGAAAAATTCAATATGCACTATCTTAAAGTTATAGGGCATGATCTTTTAAAGGAAAATGTGGAGTACCTTAAAAAGGATATAGTTCATTTTCTTATATGCCAAAGGCCGGAAGAACAGGGATACAGGGCAATTAACAAGTTATTCAGACATATTGTACAAAAAAGAGGGGCTACAAACGATAATTATACCTCAATCGATATTGTGATAAAAGAGAATGTAAACTATTATCAAGAATTTAAGCAGTAGTATACAATTTATGAAACGAGCATCCCGATTAAAATCGGGACTCAAGGTGATGATTAAAATTGCGAGTTCCATACTATACCTTTAAAAATAAACGATTCTAATAATATGAAAATTGCAGATTAATAAATTAAAAAAATAAAAGTATGAAACCATTATCATTCGAAGATCTTAAAGGAAAAACAGCTGTAATAACAGGCGGAGCCGGAGTGTTGGGAAGCGCTTTGGTTAAAGCCATGGCTTCCGCAGGCATGAAGGTTGCAATTGCCGATATCGATAAAAGTACGGCCGATAAAGTGGCGGCCGAAATAGCTGCCGGAACCGGAGCACAAGTTATAGGCGTTGCTGCCGATGTGCTTAGCAAAGAGTCGCTTTTACAGGCAAAAGCTGAAATAAACAGTCAATTGGGAAAAATAGACATATTGGTTAATGGTGCAGGCGGTAACAATCCGCAAGCTACAACAAAAGTGGAGCAGATTGAAGAAGAAGATATTGAAAATCTTGATGGCACTTTTTACGGATTGCAACCGGAAGGGTTTGATAAAGTATTTGCCCTTAACTTCAAAGGAACGGTTCTGCCAACAATGGTATTCACCGGCGATATGCTGAAAAACAAAAAAGGTGTGGTTTTAAATATATCCTCAATGAATTCATATAAGCCACTGACCAAGATTCCTGCATACTCTGCAGCAAAAGCTTCTGTAAACAATTTTACAGAGTGGCTTGCCGTCCACCTTGCAAAAGTTGGAATAAGAGTAAATGCCATTGCTCCTGGCTTTTTTATTACTCAACAAAACCGATTCTTAGTCATGGATGAAAAAACAGGCGATTTTTCTCCAAGAGGTCAAAAAATAGTAAACAATACCCCAATGGGAAAATTTGGAAAACCGGAAGATCTGCAAGGCACGGCATTATATCTGTTATCTGACATTTCAAGTTTTGTTACCGGCATTGTCATCCCGGTAGACGGAGGTTATAGTGCATTTGGAGGAGTTTAATTATAATATTTTATTTTCCCTGAAAAATCGGAACAAACTAAACAACACCATAAAAAAACTATTAATTAAATAATTATGAAGCGAAGAAATTTTCTTACTACAACTGCGGGAATTGCTGCCGGAGCTTCCCTTTTAAGTAATCCTGTTACAGCAGCAGTGGCCGGAGCAACAAAAAAAAGAATTGCCCTTGTTGGTACCGGCGTCAGAGGTATTGGCTTCTGGGGTAAAAGAGTGGTTGACAATTATAGCGATTTGGTTGAGTATGTCGGATTATGTGATATTAATCCCGGCAGATTAGAATATGCAAAAAAATATCTGAAGGTTAACTGTCCGCTATATACAGACTTTGAAAAAATGATGGCAGAAGCCAAACCTGAATTAGTCATTGTTACAACAGTCGATTCAACCCATCACAAATTTATAATAAGAGCAATGGAGCTGGGAGCTGATGTAGTAACTGAAAAGCCAATGACTACAGATGAAATAAAATGCCAGGCAATACTTGATGCCGAAAAACGTACAGGCCGGAAATGTATCGTAGGATTCAACTATAGATACGGAACACTCTTTTCTGCCATAAAAGAGCAACTGGCAAAAAATCCTGTCGGCCGGATAACCTCGGTAGATTTTCATTGGTATCTGAACATTTACCATGGTGCAGACTATTTCAGAAGATGGCATGGTGAACGTGAAAAAGGCGGCTCGCTGCTTGTCCATAAAGCAACACATCACTTCGATCTGTTAAACTGGTTCCTTAATTCAGACCCTGTCGAAGTAATGGCATACGGGGCGCTGGAACACTATGGCAAAAACAATCCATTCAGGGGTGCAAACTGCAGAAATTGTGCTTATACCGGTAAGTGCAAATATTATTGGAATATAACTAAAGATAAACATTCGGTAGAACTGTATGTTAATAATGAAAAATATGACGGATATATTCGTGATAACTGCCTGTGGCGTGAAGATATCAATATCTTCGATAAAATGTCGGCACAGATTAAGTATGCAAATGAAGTAATAGTCAACTATTCACTTACAACCTACTCTCCCTATGAAGGATGGAGAATTGCCTTTAACGGCAGAGACGGAAGGGTGGAATCATGGGAAGATCTTCCATGGCGCAGGAAAGAACAGATCGACCAGGCAGAGCTTCATGCAGCCGAAATGAATCAAAAATCAGCCGGTCAGCTCAGATTTGATGAAATATTTCTGATGAATAATTTCGATACCGACTACCAAATGATTAAGGTTCAGGCATCAAGAAGTGGTCACGGAGGAGGCGATACCAGATTACAAGATAAAATATTCCGTGATCCTCATATGGCAGACCCATATAAACATTCTGCAGGAACCCGCGATGGCGCCATGTCGTGCCTCGTAGGAATAGCAGCAAGAAAATCTGTTGATGAACACAGGCCTGTTAAAATTGAAGAGTTGACAGATTTGAAACCTCACCCGACAAGAGGTGTTTAATTAATTTTAAATAAAAATTTTACAAATAATATATAACAATCATTATGGAATTAAAACAGAATGCCAAATATGCATTGGCAGTGCCCACAAGTATGGGTGTAAGGATCACTCCTGTTAACGGACAACCCGTTCACAGCAGTAATATGTTTATGATGCATGCAACAAGCGCAGAAACAAATGTGGCCAGCATTTCATCTTATCTCGGGCTGCCGGTTAAAGTACTTACCACTTTTGTAAAAGGAAGCCCGGTTGCCCAATATATTAAAAGCAGTTTAAAATCCAGGAATATGGACTTTGAAGGACCTGAAGTCGAACAAGGTGGTCCCTGGGGCTACAGGCACCAGTTCAATATTGCAGACAGCGGGTATGGAAGCCGCGGGCCCCGTGTGCATAATGACCGCGCAGGCGAAGTAGGCCGCACACTTAATATAAAAGATTTCGACCTCGACCGCATCTTTGGAGAAGAGGGAGTACAGATAGTTCATATTTCCGGCTTAATTGCCGCGCTCTCGCCCGATACAAGTAAATTTTGTCTTGGCTTGGCAAAAGCAGCAAAAAAATATGGAACACGCATTTCATTCGATCTTAACCATCGTGCTTCATTCTGGGAAGGGAGAGAAAAAGAGCTCCGCGAAGACTTTACAGAAATAGCTTCCGTTACAGATATTCTTATTGGAAATGAAGAAGATTTCCAGCTCTGCTTCGGCATCGAAGGCCCCCCGGCCGGAGGTGAAGGAATCAAAGCAAGAATAGACGGATTCAAAGAACTGATAGAGCGTGTTAAAAAAACCTTCCCGGGTGCATCTGTATTTACAAACACATTACGGGAAGTTATCAGTGTTAACGAACACCTGTGGGGTGCCATAATGCTGACAGGAGATGAATGGCATGTAATCGAACCACGCAAAATTCACGTTCTCGACCGGATCGGAGGAGGAGATGGATTTGTGGGAGGCCTTCTTTACAGCATCCTTAAAGGATGGGAAACAAAAAAATGGCCACAGTTCGCATGGGCTACCGGCGCTATGGCTACAACTTTCCTTACCGATTATGCACAACCGGCCGATGAAAATATGGTTTGGAGCATCTGGGAAGGAAATGCCCGCGTTCAACGATAAAAAACAACTATTATGATCTACTACGAAAATGGCTCCGTAAACACTGCTCTCTCAGCCGAAGAGCTGAAAAAAGGGCTCTTCCGGGCTCTTGACAAATTAGGGGAAAAAAAGAAAGTACTGGTTATTCCTCCCGACTATACCCGTTTGTCGTCCAAGGCAGGCGAGCTGACAAATTTTGCCTGGCAATATTACGGGGAAAAACTTACTGACATCCTGCCTGCCCTCGGTACCCATACTCCAATGACAGAAGAGCAGATAAGTCATATGTTCGGAAATACTCCGCGTAACCTCTTTCGTGAGCACGACTGGCGTAATGATGTAGTGACATTAGGCACTGTACCTGCTGAATTTGTCAATGAAGTATCCGAAGGTGCAGTCAGCTACCCCTGGCCGGCACAAGTAAATAAATTACTTATTGAGGGAGAATTCGACCTGATACTCTCTATCGGTCAGGTAGTGCCTCATGAAGTTGTTGGTATGGCAAACTATAACAAAAATATTCTTGTAGGCACCGGCGGATCCGAAGGTATCAATAAAAGTCACTTTATAGGTGCCGCTTACGGCATGGAAAAGATGATGGGGCATGCCGATACACCGGTACGTAAAGTATTTAACTATGCATCGGAAAAGTTTACATCTCACCTGCCAATAGTATATGTCCAAACTGTTGTGGGATTAAATGAGGAAGGGCAGCTTCAAACCTACGGACTGTTTATTGGTGATGATTACAGCGTTTTCGATAAAGCAGCAGGCCTGTCGCTTAAGGTTAATTTCGAAATAGTTGACAAGCCGTTAAAAAAGGTAATAGTGTGGCTTGACCCAAAAGAATTTAAAAGCACCTGGCTTGGTAATAAAAGTGTATATAGAACACGTATGGCTCTTGCAGACGGTGGAGAACTGATTGTAATTGCACCGGGGCTGGTGGAGTTTGGGGAGGATAAACAGATAGACAAACTTATAAGAAAATATGGCTATTTCGGTACTCCGCACACACTGAAATTAGTGGAAGAAAATGAAGACCTCCAAAATAACCTGGGAGCAGCAGCTCACCTGATCCATGGGTCATCAGAAGGAAGATTCAGCATCACTTACTGCCCCGGAAAAGGCCGGGATAACCTTTCACGTGAGGAAATTATTAGTGTTGGATTCAATTGGGCTGACATAGATAAAATAACTGCAAAATACAATCCCGAAAAATTAAAAAATGGTTTTAACAAGATGCCCGATGGTGAGGAGATATTTTATGTATCAAATCCTGCAATAGGACTATGGGCTTATAAAGACAGGTTATAATATTTATATGCAGTTTGACTAACCATACAAATCGATAAGCCGATAGGGGCAGGTTATGTAATACCCGTTAAATGAATAACTTATCATATGAAGATCATAATAGACGATAAAATTCCTTATATAAAGGGGGCGCTGGAGCCTTTTGCCGGGGTAGTGTATCTCCCTGGCGGCAAAACCACTCCCGAAGCAGTAAAAAGTGCTGATGCGCTAATCACAAGAACACGTACAAAGTGTAACAGACAGCTGCTTGAAGGCTCCAAAGTGAAATTTATTGCAACGGCAACAATAGGTTTTGATCATATTGACACAGAATATTGCAAACAGGCCGGAATTAAATGGACCAATGCCCCGGGGTGCAATGCGGGAAGCGTTAATCAATATATAGCATCAGCACTTTTTTCTTTCTCATCAGATAAAAAATTTGAGCTGAAAGATAAAACAATAGGAATAGTAGGAGTCGGACATGTAGGATCAAAAGTTGCTGCCCTTTGTAAAACAATAGGGATGAGAGTATTGCTAAATGACCCGCCAAGGGAACGATTGGAAGGCCGGGAAAAATTTGTCACACTTCAAAAAATCCGGGAAGAAGCCGACATCATCACATTTCACGTACCCTTGAACAGGTCAGGCAGTGATGCTACATATCATATGGTAAACCATAAGTTCCTGAACAATATCAATCAACCTCTGCTGATTAATTCATCCAGAGGTGAGATTTTTGACACAGTAGCCATTAAAGAAGCTATTAAAAAAAAGCTGGTCTCAGGATTTATTGTTGACTGCTGGGAAAACGAGCCTGACATAGATTTGGAACTGTTAAATCTGGCAGATTATACCACACCTCATATTGCAGGATACTCAAAAGACGGGAAAGCAAATGGAACAAAAATGAGTGTTCAGGCTATAAGCAGATTTTTTAATCTCGGCATAGATGATTGGGAACCGGAAAATGTAGAACTTCCCGATAGTACGGTAATAAGCATTAACGGGGATCAAAAAAGTGAGAACTCAATTCTTGCTGAAGCAGTGATCTCAACATACGACATTAAAACTGACCATAAAGCACTCCGGGAGTCTCACCGGCTGTTTGAAAAATTGAGAGGTGACTATCCGGTCAGAAGAGAGTTTGAAACTTACTCCCTGCAACTGACAAACGTAAAAGAGAGCATATCACAAAAACTAAAAGAAATAGGATTTTTAGTTTAATAAATATGAGGGTACTAATTGTAACATTATTAATTAAAAATAAAAAATAACATCATGAAAAAATTAGCTGACATAGGATTGATCGGGTTAGCCGTTATGGGCGAAAACCTGGTATTGAACATGGAACGAAACGGTTATACGGTAGCAGTGTTTAACCGTACGGTTGAAAAAGTTGATAATTTTATTAACGGACGCGGTGCCGGAAAAAAATTTATCGGTACCCGCTCTATTGAAGAGCTGGTAAGCTCATTGGAGAGACCCCGCAAAGTAATGCTGCTTGTAAAAGCAGGAAAACCGGTAGACGATTTTATCGATATGATTATTCCCCACCTTGAGCCCGGCGATATTATCATTGACGGCGGCAACTCACACTTTCCTGATACTATCCGCCGCACAAAGTATGTAGAAGAAAAAGGATTTTTATATATAGGCACTGGAGTTTCAGGAGGTGAAGAAGGAGCTCTTCTGGGCCCTTCAATGATGCCCGGAGGCTCACCGGATGCATGGCCACATGTAAAGGAGATATTCCAGAGTATTGCAGCAAAGGTTGAAGATGGAACTCCATGCTGTGACTGGGTAGGTGAAGATGGAGCCGGGCATTTTGTTAAAATGGTCCACAATGGTATTGAATATGGAGATATGCAAATTATAACCGAAGCTTACCACCTGATGAAAAACCTTTTGGGCATGAATAACGACCAGATGCATGAAGTATTCAAAAAGTGGAATGAAGAAGAGCTTGACAGCTATTTGATTGAAATTACCCGCGATATATTGGGTTATAAAGATGAAAACGGAGAAGAGACCGTAGAGATGATCCTTGACACTGCCGGCCAAAAGGGTACCGGAAAATGGACGGGCATTTCGGCTCTTGACCTGGGTATTCCTCTCACACTGATAGGCGAATCTGTTTTTGCAAGATGTCTCTCTGCTCAAAAAGAGTTGCGCGTTATGGCCTCCAAAGTTATTAACGGCCCGACTCCGCAATTTACAGGTGATAAAAACCAGTTTATCGATGATTTGAAAATGGCCTTGTACGGAGCAAAAATTATTTCATATGCTCAGGGATATAACCTGATGATGGAAGCTGCCAAGGAGTATAAATGGCATTTGAACTATGGAGGAATTGCCCTTATGTGGAGGGGCGGATGTATTATTCGCTCTGCATTCCTGGACGACATAAAAAAGGCTTTTGACAATAACCCCGAACTTCCAAACCTGCTCCTTGATGATTTCTTTAAAGAAAAAATTGAAGCAACCCAGGAAGGATGGCGCAGGGTATGCTCTGTAGCCCTTTCTAACGGAATGCCTGTTCCGGCATTAACATCAGCACTCTGCTACTTCGACGGATTCAGATGTGAAAGGCTCCCGGCAAACTTACTCCAGGCACAACGTGACTATTTCGGAGCACATACCTACGAGCGGATTGACAAACCAAGAGGTGAGTTTTTTCATACCAACTGGACCGGCCGGGGAGGTGACACAGCTTCATCAACATATACCGTATAACCAAAATACTGAATTAAAAAGCCTTAGGGAAATCCCTTTGGCTTTTTTTACCATGGTTTTAATTTTTCCGGAGAGTGAGCCTTTATCAAAGCCCTTGCCATAACCAGAGAGGAATCTATTACCGGAACATCATTATATAAAGAGTCGCTGAATACCAACGGAAGTTCGGTACATCCTAAAACGACAATTTCGGCGCCCTTGCTTATAAGAGAAATTATACTGTTATTAACTATTGTACCTGTTTCTTCAGTAATTCTTCCTGCATTTGATTTTATCCCATAAACAGGATGATAAATTGCAAAATGCAGGTTTTCCTGTTCTGCCTTCGATAAATAAACAGTTTTCAGCCCCGATTCATTGATAAGATCATACTGTTTGGTATAATAGGTACCGGTAGTTCCAAGTATTCCAACCTTCTGCCTTCCGGGAAACTGGTTTTTAATAAAGATACCCGTTTCTCTAATCATATGCAGCAGCTTTATTTTAGAATAATTCTTATTCAGTTCGGCAAGAATCACATCAAATATCTGAGGCGCATGTGCAGAATTACAAGCCATAGCGGCAAATCTGACCCCAATTGACTCAATTTCCTTCAATATTTGTGCTATACGATAAGCAGGATTAACCTTCTCATTACCAAGAATATATTCAGTCCTATCGGAAATAGCCCCGGGCACTGAATATAACAACAGGGGCAAATGCTCCTGATCCTTTTTTGCGATTGTCTGGCTTATAATATTCTTTGCAAGGGCAATCCCCGCATCAGGGCCCATTCCCCCTACAATGCCAATAATTCCCTTATTCATCACTCAAGTATTTTTCCATCTCCTGTTTTATAGATCATATCTTTATCGCCAATATAAGGCCTGTCCCATACCCCACCTTTCTCCCTGTCCATTACAATAGGATAAAGATATTGACCGCCATTGACATAATTAATTTTAGTTATATCAGCAGGGCCCCAGCCCGGAACCTCTATCTTTATAATAGTACCCGGATAGTTTTCTCCGGCAATACCGGTTTCATAATATCCCCTGAAAAAATGAACTCTTGTTTTATGAACAACAATATCAAGTTCATCAAAATTAATCCCAACAGTTTTGTGCCAGCCGGGCGAGGTAATCTGACTTATTTCCGGGGTTACGACTATTCTGTTATTTTGGCCAAACAGCAATACCAAATGTTTTTGGTTAAAAAACTCTACCAAAGCATCATCAAGCCTTACAGGGTCTCCTGAAAAAATATCTGTCGTTCCGCCAACCTTAACAGGCCCTGTATGATCTCCTGCTTTCAACCCCTTTTTGTGCATATCATGAAAAAAATCATAATCAGCCAAAGTTCCGATACAAAAGTTTGCTGCCCCTTTTCTTATCAGCTCATTGGTAATCCATGTTGCTCCGCCTGTCCTGTCGCAACCATCTGCCACAACCACAGGAGTTCGCCCCGCCTTAACGGCTTCCATGATTTTTTCCACACCATTTTCAACATTGTAAATCTCTTTAAATACAAAATCCTTTCTATGTCTCCATATAAAATCATTCATATCTTCTGCAATACGGTCTGCAAGATCAGGATCATTATTGGTAACCACAAATACTGATGCTCCATTGTCAGGCACATCAGCATATGCAAAGCCAAAATTAACCGAAACATAAACATCATTTTCGCGGTTTTCCCACCTCCTTGCTCTTTCCATAATTTCCCTTGCAGGATATCTGAGAGTTCCCTGAAAAAAGCTTGGAGTAATAACTCCGGGTTTCCTGACTGCAACCACAGGTTTATAAGTTCCCTGCATTGCTCTTATCATAACATCAGCAGAAGCCTGCCCCACTAATCCTTCATCATAATGAGGAAACCTTTTAACTGAAAAAACAGCATCTGCTGCATTTTCCGCAACCAGTTCAGCGTCGACGCAGGCATGCAGATCAAGTGTAACAGTAATCACTGCTTTGGACCCCACTGCCCTCCTGACCAATCGCGCCAGTTCAGCTTCCGGCCGGGCAACACCTACAACTGCCATCGAGCCATGCAATGCAAGGTGCACCCCGTCAAAAGGACCTTTTTCTTTTAACTCAGAGATCATCTTTGATGTAAAAAACTCCCATACCTCCTTACTGTTCCAGCTTTTTGAAGTACCTCCCACAGGCATGCCTGCAGGAGATGTAATACCAACCAGCGTAACCCCGCCATAAGCCTCCATCCTCGACTCAAAACCACCCACATAGCCGGTAACCTGTCCTAAAAACGCATCAGTTACAGGTCCTGCGCCCAGCCAATCTTCCAACTCAGCCGGATCGGGACAATAAGTGCATGTTTCATGAGGAAAAGATATAATTCCTACTTTATAAGATTTTTGGCGCAATGGTATTTCACGAACCGAAGCTTTCTGTGCAGATGAATTAAGTGTAACCATTGCCGGAATTAAAAATACTAAAATATAAAAATAACCCGATATCCGGACTATCTTCTTGCTGTTAATATTAAATACCATTTCATCTATATTTTTTTATTTCACAAATAGTTAATTAATCTTCAAAATCAATCAAAAAAATTACAAAAATATTCCCTCCCCCACTCCTATAGGCAGATCAAGCCAAAACCAAATAAAAAGCAGAATAACCCATAATAAAAAGAGAATAATCGAATAAGGAATTAACAAAGATATTAATGTACCTATACCGGCATTTTTATCATACTTCCTGACCCATCCTATCAATAATGGAAAATATGGGTATAAAGGGCTCACTGCATTGGTTATAGAGTCGCCAATCCGGTACAGTAACTGAATAAATGCAGGTGTATAACCTATCTGCGTAAGCATTGGAATAAATACCGGGGCAAATATTGCCCATTTGGCTGATCCGCTGCCAATGAATATATTGATAAAAGAGACAAGCAGCATATACATAATAAACATTAACGGGCCGGTCATGCCGGTCGACTTTAAAAATTCTGCCCCGTTAATTGCCAATATAGAGTCAAGCCTGCTCCAGCTGAAAAGGTTAATAAACTGTGCCACAACTAACATCAATACAATATAGCCTGCAAGGTCTCTAACCCCAAGCTCCATAAATTTCAGAATATCATCAAGTTTTTTTATACTCCCGGTTACTTTCCCATAAACATAACCCGGTATCGCAAAAAACAGAAACAACAGCGGTACGAGCCCCCTGAGAAATGGCGAGGGTACTATTCCCCCTGTCTCCTGATTACGAAGAGGCGCCCCGGAAGGAATAAGAAGAATAAGCACAACTGTCAGATATATTAACAAGGCTATCCCGGAGTAGCGCAATCCGCGCTTTTCCATTGAAGTAAGTTTTGGAGATTCGTTATAAACTTCTATATCTTCATTTCCATATGAAAATGATTTACATCTGGGTATTGTATATCGTGAAACTACATAAGCCCCCCCAAATCCAAGTAAAATGGTAGATACAAACATAAAATACCAGTTAGCCGTTGCGCTCACCTCTATTGAGCTGTCAATATGTGATAACACTTCTGTACTGATCCCGGCAAGTAAAACATCTGTGCCGGCAATTAAAAAATTAGCGGTAAAACCTGCGGTTGCGCTGGCATAGCCGGCAATAAAGCCGGCAATAGGATGAAACCCCATTTGCGAAAAGATAAGTGCTGCAATGGGAGGAACTATAACCACACCTGCATCTGATCCGATATTACTGCAGGCGCCAATAATAAATATCACGGGAAGGACAATTTTTTTTGGCACAGAAAAGGCTATTGTCCTTAAAACAATAGCAAGAAGGCCACTCCGCTCAGCAACAGATACACCCATCAACATAACCAATACAAGTCCCAGAGGAGCAAAATGGGCAAAGTTGGTGACCATATTTTCCAAAAAACGGCGCAAAGCTTCACCTGATAAAAGATTTACCGGTTCAATAAGCTCACCTGTACCGGGATCCGTAGCTTTAACGCCTGTTAAAACTGCAATGCCGCTAAATACTATAATAATACCGATTATCCATACAAACAGCCAAAATGGATGAGGCAATTTATTGCCTATTGCTTCTATCCACGCCAAAATACCATTCTCCTTTGCCGGAGGGCTTTCATTTATCCCGCTGCTATTTTGCTTACTCATTAATTTTACTAAAAAAATTCAATCACGAAAAATGGGCATTTTTTTTAAATTTCAGCCTTAAAAAACTAAAGGAAATAAAAAAATCAGCTGCTAAAAGCTTACAAAATAGAAAATATATTAATTTTCGCCTTTCTATTTAAAAGATATATATGAAACGAGCAT
>CAZLZJ010000042.1:0-19990 GCA_964563975.1 uncultured Prolixibacteraceae bacterium | reverse complement strand
TAAATTATATTCGAATGAAATTTTTTATTGAACACATTTTTTATTTATAAAAATGTCAGGTTACAATATCTTTATATATTTACAAAAATTGAAAATTTTGTTTTGTTGGTTTGAAATGTGCAGAACCGGTTAATTTATCATTCTTGCAATTTTTTTATGATTAGTACCATTGATTTTAAAAACCATTCAGGAAAGCCGATACACCTTTTAAGGAGTGTATTGGCAGGTTTAACAGTGATATTTGTTTTTTTTGATTTTGCTCAGGCACAATCATTTAGTTTGGATGTTAAGATAAAAAATCAACCTGACAATCCCGTTGTTATTGGCTTCGTCAGAGGCGATAAATTTAAACCTCTTGATACTTTATTGATTCAAAATATTATTAATAATAAGGAAATTAAAGAAATCAAATATACTTTTTCCGATAAAAGTAAAACCGGTGTTTACAGGCTTGTATTCGGACAAACAACTTATTCGAGAGTTATGGGAGAATCTCCTCAGCAATTAGATTTTATTTTTAATCATGAAGATATCTCTTTTGAAACTGATTTTCAAGCGCCTGCCGATAGTCTGGTGGTGTTGAGCTCCGAGGAGAACAGATTGTGGTTTGCCTTTTTGGCAGAAGAAAAAAAATTTGACAGAGAATTAAAAGAGCTGGAAAAGGAGACAGATTATTACCGGAACAGATTGACAGCTGCCGGCGAATCGGTTACCGAAGGTGAGCTTAAAGAGTTGAAGGAAAAGTTTTCGGATCGGGCCAACAGCTTTAATCAGTTACAGATGGAGAGGGAGATGTTCATTTCCGGGTTGATTGTTGATAATAAAGGCCTTTTTGCTCAAAAGATGATTAAAGGCTTTACAGAGCCGTTTAGAGACGGCTTTTTCACACCCGATGAAAGGAGAAAATTTTATCAAAAAGAGTATTTGAAGTATATTGATTTTTCTGATGAGTCTTTGATTAATACATCGGTATTAACAGACAAAGTATTTAATTATCTGGTGTCATATAATCAGAAATGGTTTACAAAGAAACAGAGAGAACAGGCTTATATTGAAGCTGTAATGCTGATAATGGAAGAGGTGGAGAAGGTATCGGCAGATAATCTACAAGGTTTGCAGAAAGGACCGATGTATGAGTTTATCCTTGATTATTTAGTAAATGGTTTTGAAATATTAAAAATGGACAATGTGTTATCGTTTATAAGTGATAACTATTCTGATGGCCTTTGTCAGACAGACGATAAAACAACACTTGTACGTAGATTGGAATATCAGAATATGAAACCGGGCACAGTTGTTCCTGACTTTACCACAGAGGATATAAAAGGTAACCCGGTTACTCTGTCGCAAGTTATAAAAAAGAGAACTTTAATTGTTTTTTGGGCCAGTTGGTGCACCTATTGTGATGAATTGTTGCCTGAAATTAAAAACTGGTACGATCAGCTGAATAGCGAGGATTTAACAGTTGTAGCTATATCGCTCGACAAATCTCTCACTGATTGGCATAAGGCAGTTGTGAAAGCAGGATTTGAGGTTTTTTATAATTTGTCAGATTTAAAAGAGTGGGACGGGGAAGTGACAAAGATGTATAATATATATGCAACACCTACAATGTTTCTTATTGATAGTGATCGCAGGATAATTGCCAGACCGGTGACATTTTTTGAGTTGACCGAAAGTATGAAACTTTAGTTTTTTGTTGCAAATAAACCTGTTGATATTATTTATGTATCAGCTAATCTGTTTCCGGGCTTTATCTATCTCAATATATGTTTGATGACTGACAGGGAAAAGTGGTGAACGCAATTTGTTGTTAATAAGACCCATAGTATTTAGCAGGGCTTTTACGCCGGCAGGATTTCCTTCTTTAAACAGTAATTTGAAGAGCTCCGATAGTTGATGATGCTGTTTTCGTGCAGTATCGTATTTTTCATTGAGGGCACTATGAGTAAGATTGCTCAACTCCTTAGGCAAGGCATTTGCAATTACCGAGATGACACCCCGGGCGCCGAGGGCAATCATGGGTAGGGTAAATGCATCATCTCCTGAAATTACCGAAAATTTTTCAGGTGAATATTTGATGATTTTTGAAATTTGAGTAAGATCGCCCGATGCCTCTTTTACAGCAATGATCTTTTCAGAAAATTCTGCAAGCCTGATGACAGTGTCAGCTTCAAGGTTTACACCGGTTCTTGAAGGAACGTTGTATAAAATTATTGGTAAAGGGGTAGCAGAGGCAATTTCAGAATAATGATTAAATAAACCTTTTTGCGACGGCTTATTGTAATAAGGAGTTACAATAAGCAACCCACTGACTCCCTCAAGATCAAAAGATTCAATATTTTTGAGAATTCTTTGAGTGTCATTATCCCCCATTCCCACAACAACCGGCAATCCGGATGCTTTTTCTTTAACAAAGTTTACAACTTCATATTTTTCTTCAGCCGACAGAGTAGAGGTTTCTGCCGTTGTTCCAAGTACAACAAGGTAATCTGTGCCACCTTTGACCTGGTTGATAACTACTTTTTCAAGTCCCTTAAAATCTATTTGGTTGTTTTCGGTAAAAGGGGTCACTAAAGCAACTCCGACTCCTTTAAAAGCGTGGTTCATATTGATGATATTTTATTCAATTGGCTAAGATAAAAAATTTGTTGTTCGGCAAGATACAGAGAGTCTTGTTTAGTACCAATTTTAATGTTAAGATCAAAAAAATTATGCTCATCCGGCGACCATCCCACCTTAAATTTTGCACGGCTCAAGGCAGTAATATATTTTAGCGGTAAATTTTGAACCAGAGCAACATTTAACAGGAGATCAAATTCGGCATTTATAAAGATATTGCATGACTCCGGCTTTGGAAGGCCTTTCCAGTCGAGGTCTTTCGATGTAATAATATTGGTTGCCGATGCTTTTAAATTGGAGTTAAGATCAATACACATATTCCGTACAATTACCTGCTTTCGCATAAAATAGTTTTGCATATAGTTATAAGCATCGGTTTCAGATGGCTGCCAAAGGATCCCTACTTTTTTTACTGCTTCCGGCCGGGGTATCTTGATTTTTCTTTTTACCAGTTCAGCCTTTTTTAAGAGCTTTCTGTTTGCGTATTTTTCTATTAATCCCATACAAATACAAAAGTAATAAAAGGAGTTCCTTTATTAAAATAGAAACATAAATAAAACAGTTAATGCTTTTTTATTTTTTTGTTATCATGGAGTTTCAATTCTTTTTATAAATTTGCTTTGCGCCGATTCTTTAATTAAAAATTTATAATTAAAAAAATGCAGATGAAACAGATCTATTTTTTGTATTGCCTTTTTTTCTTTATTTCTTATGCAGGGTTTGCCTCCCGGGCGGATAACGATAGTTTATGTGTAGGTCATTACTATAGTGAAGAGGAAGGGAGTGAAGTTATTGACAAGTTGAAGAGTAAGTATACCACAAAAAAAGAGTGGATTGAAAGAGCGGGAATAATCAGGAAAGGAATAATGAAAGGAGCCGGCTTGGATCCGGAGCCGGCCAGGACCCCTTTAAATCCAAGGTTTGGCAAAGAGAGAGAGTATGATGGGTATAGCGTTGTAAATGTTGCTATTGAAAGCTTACCCGGTGTTTTCGTTACAGGTAGTTTATATCAGCCTGCAGGGAAGAAAAAAAAGCTTGCGGGTATTTTAAGTGCACATGGTCATTGGAGCGATCCTGAGGACTATGGAAGATATCGTGATGATGCCCAGCTGAGATGTGCAGCTTTTGCCCGAATGGGGGCAGTTGTGTTTTCTTATGATATGGTTGGTTACGGAGAGATGAAAGAGTGGGGCTGGGAGCATAAGCACCCACTTGCCTTAAAGCAGCAATTGTGGAACAGTATCAGGGCGCTTGATTTTTTATTGTCGCTTGATTATGTAGATCCCGGGCGTATTGGTATTACGGGAGCTTCAGGAGGGGCAACCCAGACTTTTCTTCTTACTGCAGTTGATGATCGTATAAAAGTATCTGCTCCCGTGGTACAGGTTTCAGCTCATTTTTTTGGAGGCTGTGTATGTGAAAGCGGAATGCCCATTCATAAAAGATCTGAATACCAAACTAATAATGTGGAAATTGCAGCGCTTGCAGCTCCAAGGCCGATGATTCTTGTTTCTGACGGAGATGACTGGACAAAAAATACTCCTGAAGTGGAATATCCTCATATACAGTATATTTATAAACTTATGGGTGTGAAAGACAAGGTGAAAAATGTACATTTTCCTAATGAGGGGCATGGTTATGAATTCTCAAAGAGAAAAGCAGTATATCCGTTTCTTGCAAAGTATCTTAAATTAAATTTGTTTTCAATTCTTGACAGAAATGGTGAGATTTCGGAAAAGGGTATTACGATAGAGCCGTATGAATTGATGAAAGTCTTTTCAGATGATAACCCCAGGCCGGGGTATGCAATACTGAAAAACGATGATGTGAAATGGTAGTTTGTATATCAACAGGTCTCCGGCGATGCAGGAACAGCTAATTTTTTGATTCGCGTTTTCGTATTTTTAAAATTTCCAGGTACTCATAAGTTAAAGGACGGAATTGAGTTTTGTATGATTTCAATGCCCAGGATATTGCCTGGTCTATATCGCCAAGCATTTCATATGCCACTGCCGTGTTTAGCAAAGCTTTGCTTTTTAATGACCGTGATTTTGTATGTTCTTCAATTTCTTTCCATACAGCCATGGCAGTCAGCCAGTTGTTTGAGGCAGCTAAATCAGCTGCATATTTCATTTTTGAGTTTCCCCTTATGAATAGTTTTCTTCTTTGTATAAGCCATTGCACTGATATATTATTTGCAAGGTCCAATGCAATTTCAATTCCTGCTTCAATAAGTCCCGTTTTAGCAGGAGTAAATCTTTTTAGCAGGTTGTGCAGCGAAGCATCGGCATCTTCCCAAATTAAGGTGTCTTTAATAAATTCACGATGAAGTATTTTTTCACCTTTCGGATCATAAACCCTGAATATGGCTTCGTAGCCGATTTTCATCTCCACTGCTGCCAATGAGTAGAATCCGCTCATATAAGGATCATAATATGATTTATTGCCATATGATGTTATTACTCTTGCTGCAATATGATCGAGTGAAAGCACTGCATCTGTATTAAATATTTTGCATATTGAATTTACCTGGTTCCACGATAGCATTGATGATGCCTGTGGTTGACCTTCAGGTTCAATAAATCGGTTTTCAGGAATAATATAATCATATCGTCCCGATTCAAAAAGCAACTGACCTAAAACCTGAATTGTAGTGTCAGCCATCATAAGGTCGTAAATTACAGTATCAAGACTAAACTTTTTTTTGTATAATATTTTTTGTAATGAATCTCCGGGAAGGTCTGAAAATTTTTCATTGTTATACTGCGCAACGATAGCAAGACTTTGTATAGTATCCGGTAGTTCTTTTTCTGCCGGGACAGGAAAATCTACGGTTAATGTTTTAACCGGAATACAGGAGGCAAATACAAAAAAGGTTAATACCAAAAGTTTACAATAACTCTTTATGATTGATTGCATATAATCATTTATTGAATTAATACAGACCCCAAAATTTTCTTAGAAACCATTCTATACTTAGTAATATTAATAAGACAAAAAAAAGCCCCTTAAGGTTTAATATTTCATAAATCTTTTCCTGGTAGTTTATTACCGGCTTAATTTTATCACCGGTTTTTAATAGTGAGATTAGTTCTTCTGTCTTTTCCGGTAAAAAAAAGCCGCCTCCGCTTTGTTCGGCCATCTGGAACAGGGCTTTGTGGTTTGCTTTTGTAATTATATTTTCCAGATTCAGAGCTGCCACTTTGAAAAAGCCTTCTTCTGTATAAGAATCATTGCCAATCATAACTTCTGCTGAAAAATGGTAGTTGCCTACCGGTAAATTTCCCGCATTTAGAAAGTGTCCTCTGTCTGTTACATCAAATGTAAAATTAAATTTATTACCTTCTTCATTTTCAATGACAATATTTACTTCAGCATCTTTTACATATTCAAATGCATCGTTATATACCTCAGCTTTCATAGTTATGTCTTCAATTTCTGAATAAACAGGTGTAAAGCTTATCATGAAATTATCTTCATTTTCTCTTAATGCAAGATACTGAATGAGTTGGGTGATAAGCTCATCGAACTGATAATGTGTTTGATAATAAAGATAATTATATAGCCTCCATTTCCATAGCCCTTCACCAAAAATGAATCCTGTTTTCCGGCCTTTGAACAGACCTGCAGCTATTAATGGTCTGGTTGTTTCAATATTATTTATTTTTTGATACAGCAGTATATTTAATTCAGGCTCCAATCTGTAATTGGCAAATGGTACTATTAGCGGTGGCAGTTGTGGTACTGTTTCGTGCAGCTCTTCACTAATGTTAAAAAGGCCGAACAGCTCATTTACGGTAGCTTGTGCTTCATCATTTGAGACTGCAAGAGATTGTAATTTTACTCCCTGTTCAAATGCATTTAGCTGGGGCAGGTAAGTTTTATTGCCCAATGCAAAAAGTATGGGTACCCTTTGTTTGCCACTCCCCCCAATGAGGGTTGAAAGTGATATGCCCGGCGTAGGCAGTTGGTTTAAAATTACCAGGTTAAAATCAGAAAGGTTTGAGGGGTATGGCTCTTCTGTGAAGACCGAAACATCAAATGATTGTTGTTTTTCAAGGCTACTTTTTATTGCTCCGATATCAGGGTGGGGACCATCGGAAAGTATTGCAATTTTTTGTTTATTTTCTAAGATATTTATGATGAACTCTGCCTTGTTGTTTGCACTGTTTTTTTCATTGGGAACAACCTCAAGATTTACAGAGTAGGTTTTCAGTCCTGCCTTACCGGCTTCAAGAGTAAATTGCCGGGAGTGGAAAAAATCATTACTCCCCGGTGTGATAACTGTTTCTGCTACCACTGATCCATTAAGGTTTATATTTAATTTTATATTTTGACCTTTTAGCTGTAGAAACTTGCAATCTATCTCTACAGGAAATTGATTTCCGGAGAAAGCGGTACGGTTAACCCTGACATCTGAAATAAGGGCATCAGCCACTTCGGCAGTATCGCCAAGACCAATTGTGTATACAGGAAAAGCAATGTCGCTCATCATGTTGACCGGGTTTTTGCCCATATTAAATATACCGTCTCCTGCAATTATAAGAGCTCCGATATTTTCATTATAGTGGTTATTTTCAACAGTGTTAATTAATTTGCTGTAATCTGAGCCTTTTTCTTTAAAGTTGATCTCTTCGTTAATTACTGCTTCCAGCCCAAATGAGTATTGAATAAATGAGTAATCATTTTTTAGATTTTGAGCCAGATGATCCCTTATTGATTTGATTATGCCGGCTGTCTCAATTGAATCAGTTGCAGTAATCATAGAAGCAGAATTATCATATGCAAAAATTATACGGGGCTTTTGTATTGTCTTTTTCAGACTGCTGAGAAATGGGATTAACAGCAAAGAAGCGATGATGGAGAAAGAAAGAAATTTTAATATAATCAGGATATTCAATTTTTTTTTGGAAAGTTCACTGTTCTCTTTATTTCTATAATAGAGCAGCATAACAATGATAACAGCTGCCAGCAGGATTGCCGCTATTTTAATGATATAATATTTTGCTTCAAATGATATCAAATTTCAAAAATCAATATAAAGTGTAAATATACACAACTCTTAGAAAAAAAGGGAACCATAGATTATTAATAAAGATATGGCTGTCTTTTAAAGTTAAAAGGAAAAGGGGTTTAAAGATTATTACAAATATCAGGCGATAGACTTTTTTAAAGCACCGGGGTATAACTTGATCTCTTTCCCTTTTATCTTTTCCTGTTTTTTCCTTAAAATATGTGAAGGGATAAAAGAAAAAGTGAGCCCGGTCAGGAACATTAAAATAAATTGTAAAGTGACATTTATAAAAATATAATTTAAAATTATTGACAACAGAATCAAAATTATGCTTGTTGACGTCAGTATCAGGGTTACAGAAAAGTGGTCGGGGATAAGTGAAAGCAATTTGTGGTGTATATGGTTTTTATCGGGATAAAAAGGCGATTTTTTATTAGCTAACCGGATATATATTACTCTGCAGGTGTCTATTAACGGTATCATAACTACTGCAAAGGATACTGAAGGGGCAGCATTAAAAGACCATTCGGTAGTTTTACTTATGTTAAATTCATTGAATTGTATTGCCAGGACCGATATTATCAGCCCTGTGATCAATGAACCGGTATCACCCATGAAAAGTTTATTTTTATTACCAAAAACATTATATATAAAAAAGCCACCTAAGCTGCCTGCAAGTGCAAATGACATTGTTGCGTATATGTCTGATCCTGCCAGGAAAAACCATATGCCGAAAAAGGATGCCGCCACAATTCCCAATCCTGCGGCCAACCCGTCAATTCCATCGATAAAATTGAAAGCATTGATTATTGAAAGCATTACAAAAAGTGTTAGTGTAACACTGAATAAATAATTGATCTCATTGACTGCAAAAAATCCATGGCCATAAGTTAGCCTTACGTTGCCTAATAGAATAAGGAGTAGTGATGCCAATATTTGAACAGCAAATTTTTTTCTTGCTGATATTTTTACAAGGTCGTCCTTTAAACCGGTAAAAAACAGAAGAATAACAGCTGCCATTACATATCTGAATGTAATGAAAATCTGATTGCCGGTGGTTGCAATGGTACTAAGGATAAAACCTATGAATATAGCTATTCCGCCAAATGGAGGTATGGCGGCAGAATGAACTTTTCTTTCATCAATGAAGTCAAAAAGACTTCTGGTTTTTGCTACGTGAATGATGTGGGGTATTACAAGCATAGCAATAATAAATCCCAATGTCAGGGACATTAAATTTAAAAAAATCATCTTCTGTATTATTAATGGTATACAAATATAAGTATTTTTGTTTTATTTTACCATTTAATTTATACAATTTATTTATTGTGTGATGACTTTTTTGGATTTGAAAAATTGAGGATAAGCAGCGAGGATGCAATTATTATCATGCCAATTATTGAAATCAGATCCGGATGTTCATTTTCAATCAGTATCCAGCTTAAAATTGCTCCTGAAACGGGAATTAAAAATTTCCAAATGTTGAGAATCGATACTTTCACATTTGGACGTTTCAGTAAAGCAAACCAGATAGAGATAGCTGCAGCTGATAAAAAGCTTAACCATCCGAGTGCTGCAAAGTAAACGGTTGGAAAAGGACCGGTGCCGATACCTTCAACAGGTATGGAGACTATAAGAAGGAGCAGGCCTCCGATAATAAGTGAGGATGAGCTAAGGGTTAACGGGGAAATAGTACCGGGCGATTTTGAAACCAGCACATTTGCATAGCCTGCAGCTATATTATTCATTAAAAGCAGCCCGATTCCTAAAAGCTCATATTCACCTTTCATTTCAACTTTTGTCCGGCCAATGGTAATAATTGCAATTCCTGCAACTCCGATAAGTATGCTAATGGTTTTTAAAAAGGTCATCTTGTCATTTTTAAAAGAAAAATGGGCAACTACTGCAATGAAAAGTGGTGAGGAACCAATGATCATGGCTGCCAATGCTCCGGGGATCAGATTAATTCCGCTGTAAAAGAGGGCATACTGAATAAATATCTGTACTAATGAAAGCTTTATTACTAATGAAAGGTTATTTTTAATTTCCCTGAAATATTTTGTAAAATTACCGGTAAAAAGGATTATCATTAATCCGGAAAGAAAAAATCTGGCACCTGCAAATTGAAGGGGAGTATGGTATTGTAATCCTATTTTAACTCCTGCAAATGCTGTTGACCAAAGCCAGGTTGCAACAATGGCAAGAAAGGTTGTGCTTTTTAAAACTTTTTTCATAAATAAAATAAATGCAAAGGTGTAAAATATTTTAAGAAAATTTCATAATTTTCGAGTCGACAAATCTTTATGACATGAAACGAACATTCCGGTTAATTAAAAATTGCGTATTTGACAATTGAAATCGGGATAAGCTGTCTGATACCATTGAAAGTAATTTACCAAAAAATATGAAACGAACAATTATTAATAATTATAAAGAATTTGAGGCACTGCTTGGCAAGGAGATAGGTGTATCCGATTATATAGAGATTACACAGGAGCAAATTGATAAGTTTGCACAGGCAACTCTCGATTTTCAGTGGATTCATACCGACCCTGAAAAGGCGGCAAAAGAGTCCCCTTTTGGAAGTACCATTGCTCATGGTTATCTTACTGTTTCGATGCTAACATACCTTTGGCATTCCTTGGTTGATGTAAGAAATGTTAAAATGATAGTAAATTACGGGATTGAAAAGCTGCGCTTTCAGGAACCTGTATTGGTAAACAATAAGATAAGAGCCCGCGTGTACCTCAAAGATATTCGTAACCTAAGAGGTATAGCAAAAGTTCAGGTAAAAATAATCGTAGAGATTGAGGGCAAATCAAAGATTGCATATGATGCTTTAGTTAATTTTTTATATCATTTTGAATAATTGAGTCGAGCAGCCCGGTACAAGCATCTTCAAGAAGGTCAAGCACAAGCTCAAATCCTTCATCCCCGCCGTAATATGGATCGGGCACTTCAGAATAGTCCCACTCTCTGCTGAAATCAGTCATTTTGTATATTTTTTTCAGATCATTTTCATCTCTTGCCATCTTTTTGAGCTCAAGCACATTTGCATCATCCATGCCAATGATGAAATTGAAGTAGTCAAAATCTACATTCGGATTAAATTGCCTGGAAATGGAATCTAATGAGTAACCTCTTTTGATTGCATGTTCTTTCATTCTTTTGTCTGATGCTTCCCCAACATGCCACTTGCTGGTTCCTGCTGAATCTACTTCGAATTGTTGCTGCAGTCCACGCTTTTTTATTAATCCTTTAAAGAGTGCTTCGGCACTGGGTGAGCGACAGATATTTCCAAGACAAACGAATAATATTTTAGTTTTATTTATCATATTATATAATTTTTTTCATTTTTACTTTGCAAAGTTATTTTTATAAGATCAGCCGGTCCATATTACATAAGACCTGAGGGCTTGTTGTTGTAACATTTCAAGTCCGTTTTTTACAACTGCTCCTTTCTCCTTGCCTTTTTTTAGAAATATAGTCATTTCCGGGTTATAAACCAGGTCATATAAAAGGTGCTTATCTGAAATATACTCATATGGGATTGGGGGGAATGTTTCTGTTTCCGGATAGGTTCCAAGGGGAGTGGCATTAATTATTAAAAGCCGTTCAGATATTATTTGCTTATCTATATCCTGATAGCTTATCTCTCCCTCCTTTAACTCTTCAATTGAAGCTGAAATATAATCGATTTCCAATTTGTTCAAAATATATTTGATTGCTTTCGAAGCTCCTCCGGTTCCTAATATTAATGCTTTACTGTGAAATTCCCGTAAAAGAGGTTTTAATGAAATTTCAAAACCCCATATGTCTGTGTTAAAGCCTTTAAGATATGGTTTGCCTGTTTTATGCGTAATTTTTATTGTGTTGACTGCACCAATTTTTTTTACTGCCTCATCAATTTCATTCAGAAAAGGTATTACCTGTTCTTTATATGGTATTGTTATATTAAGCCCGGCCAATTCCGGGTTATTCTTTATCACTTCAGGAAGTTTGGAAATATTTTCAATTTCAAAATTCTCATAGGTGGCACAAGTTTTTTCCCGTGTGAACTTTTCCGTAAAAAATTCTTTTGAAAAAGAGTGGGTCAAGGGAAAACCGATTAAGCCATATTTAATCATTACTTTTTCTATTTTGATTTTTTGTTAATCTTTCAAGAACAAAAATAGTAATGAAGCCGGCAATTGCAAAAATCAGTGCTAATGCCAGCATTGAGTTTTCGCCTGCGATTTTCTCATATTGCCATGGTAATATATTTTTTTCAACTAATGGTTTAACTTCTCCGTGCCAGTCGGTGAATGTAGATATAACCTTTTTCCATGGCCAGATTTTATTTAACGAACCAATCATGAATCCTGCCAGTAAGGCTATGGTAGTATTGTACCACCGTTTTAAAAGCCACGATAAAAAATTTGAAAATGCTATAATTCCAATGGCAGCACCTGATATAAATATCAGAAGAGTGCCTATATCCAGAATACTGACAGCATTTAAAATAAATTTATACATTCCTAATAAGACTAAAATAAAGCTTCCTGAAATCCCCGGTAAAATCATAGCACATATGGCAATTACCCCCGATAGAAAAATGAACCACTTTGTTGTATTTGCTTCTGATGGGGTGAGGATTGTTATATAATAAGCTGCAATGATTCCGGCTGCACCTGCAACCCATATTATAAGATCATATTTTTTTATCTTTTTTGCTACAAAGATTGTAGAGGATAATATCAACCCGAAAAAGAATGCCCAAACAGGTATAGGATAGTTTTCGAGCAAAAATTTTAATCCTTTGGCAAGCGAAAAGATGCTGATGGCAATACCAAGAAATACGGAAATTAAAAATGCGCCGTTAATTGCTTTCCAGAATTCTAAAAGCCTGCCTGAAAACAGGAGTTTTAAAGATTTGAGGTTTATTGACCTGACAGATTCGATAAGCTCTTCATAGATCCCGGTGATAAATGCAATTGTACCTCCGGAGACACCGGGGATAACATCAGCTGCCCCCATTGCCATCCCTTTTAAAATTAATATAAAATATGCCCTTTTATTATGGTTCATTATTAATATTTTGATTTTTGATTGACAGGTAGTTGTGATTATTCTCTGCTGGAATAAAACCTTTCCAGGATTGAACCGTCATTTGCCTCTTTTGATAAGGACTCAATCGTGTTTTTTGGGACATCGTACACATCAAGGATAATTAATCCGTCAAGACAATTATTGAATTTTGGATCAACGTTGAAAGCAATTATTTTGGAATTAAGCTTGATATACTTTTTAAGCAGAACCGGTAATCCGGAGTTTAGCTCATCCATATCTCCGATGGTCTTGTCTAACCGGTTAATGTCATGTTCCATATTTTCCATAAGTATGTTGATCTCCGGGTTATCGCTTTTGAATTTATAACTTTTTCGTGGTTTGACATATTGTGCCATCTTCCAGTTAAGATGATTCTGCATAATAAATCTTATAATAAGGTCTTTTGAAATTTTTGAATAGTTGTTGCTGATGCTGGCCGGTCCGGTCAGGTACCTGTATTCGGGATTTTTCAGAAGAAAGTAGAGGATACCTTTCCACAAAAGAAAAAGGGGCATTGGCCTTTTCTGATATTCTTTAATTACAAATGAACGTCCAAGTTCCATACTTTCTTTAAGGATAGGTTTAAATTCATCTGAAATGCGAAATAGTGTCTGGATATAAAATCCTCTCTTGCCAAATTGCTCTAATATTTCATTGCCTTTGCCTATTCTGTATGCTCCAACAATTTTTTCGTTCTCTTCATCCCAGACAAAGAGTTGATGGTAATAAAGATCGAATTCGTCCAGATCAATACTTCTGTTAGTGCCTTCGCCTACGTCCCGGAAAGTTATTTCTCTCAGCCTGCCTATTTCGGTCAGGATGTTGGGAATATGTCCTGAAGGCACGCAAAAGACAGTGTAGTTTTTTATATTGAAAAGAGTAAAGTCTTTTTTTATTTTTTGGACCTCCTTAATCAATAAATTTTTATCAACAGGATTGATGATCGCTTCGGGTTTGTGTATTGGCTTAAGATTATAGTTAAAAAAGCGTTTAACCTCCAGGTTAGATTCCATACTGTAGGTTTTTGCGCGTAAAAATCTACTATATTGATATATATCATAAAACTTATCTTGTTCTTCTACCTTAATCGGATTGCCAATTCTTATTTTTAATGTTTTATGCCTTTTACTGAGTAACTCGGAAGGTAGCCGTACCTGTCGCAACGAGGGATGAATTCTGGCAAAAAGATGAAAAAGCCTGCTATTGGTTCCCTGAAAATAAACCGGCACAATCGGTACTCTTGCCTTTTTTACAAACTTAATCATCGGAAATTGCCAAACCTGATCCTTTATTGTGTCGAAAGTTCCGTATGTACTCAGATTTGCTGCCGGGAAAAGGCATAGTACACCATCATTTTTTAAATGCCTTATAGCTTCTGTTATTCCTTCGCCGTGTGTTGTCAAAGGTTGAGAAAGATTGTTGGCAAATGGATTATTAACAATAAAATAGTTGGCAACAGGCTCAATTCTTTTAAACAGGAAATTTCCTATTACCTTTACATCCGGCCTTATCATTGATAAGTATTTTATAAGCAGAAGTCCGTCAAATCCTCCGAACGGATGATTTGCAATGACAATTAAAGGCCCTTTTGCAGGGACTCTTTTTAATTCATTTTCATCAAGCTCAATTTTAAATTCTAATATTTTTATTATTTCGTTGATAAATTCAATACCTTTTTTAGATGCGATTTGCTCAGAAATCTTATTGAGTTTGTTGAAACGTAAAATATTCATAAGGAATTTGGAGAAATACTCTCCTCCAAATATATTAATTGCAGGGTGAGCCTTAATGATATCGGATAGTTTTACTATTCCCATTTGGTAATTATTTTATTAATCTTTCAGAAAGAATGAAACAAAAAGCAAAAATATAATTATATTTATTATCCTTGAAGCCTGATTGAAAAGAATATGATTTTTTGCAATATCTATATTGCCGTTTTTTTGAATAAAAAATTATAAAAAGTTGATAATATGGATTTAACGAAAGATTATTACTCTGTTGATAAGCACGGAGCGCTTTCCTGTACTTTTACCGATAAAATGCAAAAAGGCTTTTTCCTTTTAATCTGGGTTTCCCTTCTGATTAGTTCATGCTCTGAGCTTATGCAATTGGCTCAACATACTCTTGATGAAGATAAACCCCTTACCCAAACTGAAATTATTGCCGGTCTTAAAGAGGCTCTTGTTGTGGGAACCGGAAAATCTGTTGATATTTTGGGGGTAACTGACGGATATTATAAAGATGAGCTGGTAAAAATATTATTACCTCCTGAAGCTGACATTATTGTAAAAAATATTGGAAAGATTCCCGGAGGAAACCGGTTGCTTGAGGATATTCTCCTGCAAATTAATCGTGCTGCCGAAGATGCAGTTTCTGAGGCTAAGCCGATATTTGTAAATAGTATAAAAAGTATGACTATAAATGATGCTGCAGGAATCCTGAAAGGAGAAAAAAACAGTGCAACCCAATATTTGCGAAGAACAACTTATGATGGATTGTTTCAGTTATACAGACCAAAAATAAAATCTTCGCTTGATAAGAAGCTTGCAGGAAATATCTCCACGGCACAAAGCTGGGATATATTGACAGGAAAATGGAATGAGATAGCCGGCTCAGTTGCAGGACAGCTTGCAGGCTTTAAAACTGTTAATGTTGAGTTGGATAAATACCTTACAGATAAGGGGCTTGACGGATTATTCATGAAAATTGAAGCAGAAGAGAAGTTGATAAGGGAAGATCCTTTAGCTCGTGTTACAAATTTATTAAAAAGAGTTTTTGGGTCGGTTGACAAATAACACTATTTTAATTGATAAATATGTATTGTCAGAGAGGAAGAAAAATATCTAATATTGTATGATATAATTTTCTAAACCAATTCTTATTTCTATTTTTAAATTATAATTTAAAAGAAAAATATGTTCTCTAAGGATGATGAGCTGCAAATAAAAATACGCGGGAGTGATCTTTCAACAGTTAAAACTCAGATTGAAAACTATAAAAATGAGTTTCCTTATTTGAGAATAATTGAACCTGCAACTGCAGATAATGGTATTATAATTTTGGATAATAAAGATGTTGAGGAGAGTTGTGAAAGATTTGACAGGAAAGTTTCCAAAGGTTTGAAATGTATTAAGTTTGTACCTGCATCGGGTGCTGCTACCCGTATGTTTAAAGAGTTATATGAAGCAATTGATGATTGTGAGCCGGAAGATGAGATTGCTTTTGTAAAACATGCTGCAGCAAGAAATTTTTTAGTCAACAGACATAAATTTGCTTTTTATGAAGATCTTAAAAAGTTTATTGATAAGAGTGGTGATAGTAACAGCTGTATAGCATGGATTGAGAATCTTTTATTTGAAAATGGTTTAAATTACGGCTCCTTACCCAAAGGAGTTATTAAATTTCATAAATATCCTGATGGAAGCAGGACTCCATTTGAGGAGCACCTTGCAGAGGGTGCCGGGTATATCAGGGATCAAAAAAATGTTGTCAGTGTGCATTTTACTGTTTCACCGGCACATATGAAGACATTCAATGATTTTTTTAATAGGGTTAAGCCATATTATGAACAAAAATTTCAAGTTAACTATGATATCTCTTTTAGTGTGCAAAAACCTAAAACTGATGTAATTGCAGTTGATGCCAATAATGAGGTATTTCGTGAAGCTGACGGTTCTTTGCTTTTTCGTCCGGGAGGGCATGGCGCTTTGATTGAAAATCTGAATGACCTTGATGCAGATATTATTTTTATTAAAAATATTGATAATGTTGTTCCTGACAGGTTAAAGGATCTGACAGCAATATATAAAAAAGCTTTGGGAGGTGTTTTATTAAAAGTACAGGAAAAGATATTCCGTTATCAGAAACAATTGGATGAGAGGCACCATTCAACCGTTGAAAGTGCATTCCTTGCTGAAGCAGCTAATTTTTTAGAGAATGTACTTTGTATAAAACCATATGAGAGTCATTACTATACAGAAAAAGAGAATTTGTACTATTATTTGAAAGAGAAATTTAACAGGCCTTTTCGTGTGTGCGGAATGGTAAAAAATCAAGGGGAACCGGGTGGAGGGCCTTTTTGGGCTGTAAATAACGATGGTACGGTATCCTTGCAAATTGCTGAAAGTGTTCAAATTGACCCGGGGAGTGCCAAGCAGCAATCAATCCTGGAGCGCTCCACCCATTTTAATCCTGTGGATATTGTATGTTCCGTAAAAAATTATAAGGGTATAAAATATGATCTTACCGGGTTTATAGACTCTTCAACCGGGTTTATTTCAAAAAAATCAATAGACGGAAGAGAAATAAAGGCACAGGAGTTGCCGGGTTTGTGGAATGGAGCCATGAGTGATTGGAATACTTTGTTTGTGGAGGTGCCTGTTGAGACTTTTAATCCTGTTAAAACTATATTTGATCTGTTAAGAGATAATCACCGGTGAAGAAAAAACAAGATAATATGCGAACTAATTATTAATTTTGCAGTTTCATTTGGAGGTGGAATGGATCAGGAAAACAATAAATATTTTGATGATGAGGATATTAGCGAGGCTTTGAAACGTTTTAGAGACTCATTGGTATCAGGGCGAAAAAACTATTTTGATATTTCTGAATTTGAAAAGATTGTTGATTTTTTATTGGATGAGGGCGATCTTAGCAGTTCGGAAATAGCTGCAAAGCAGGGTATCCAGATTCATCCGGGAGCGGTTCAGCTGAAATTGAAATATGCCCAGGTCTTAATCAGCAAAGGAAAATATGACAATGCACTGAAATATATTGAAATGGCTGAGCATATTGAGCCTGATAATTCTGATATTCATCTTATTAAAGGATCAGCATGGTTGGTAATGGGTGAAAGAAGGAAAGCACAAAAGTCATTTGAAAAGGCTTTGAAATCAGAAGATAATGATGAAATTTTATACAACATAGGAGCTGCTTACCTGCAGATTGGCGAAACAAAAAATGCAGTGAAATATTTTGAAAAGTCCTTACAGGTGAATCCGGAAAATGAGATGGCTTTGTATGATCTTGGATTTTTCAGTGATCAGGAAGGAGATTTTCAAAAAAGTATTGAGTATTACAATCGTTATCTGGATAGTGATCCATTTAATTTTTCAGTCTGGTTTAATCTGGGTATCAGTTATAATAAATGCGGGGAATATGAAAAAGCAATTGAAGCTTATGAATATACTCTTGCCCTGAATGAAGATTTTATCCAATCGTTATTTAATATTGGGAATGCTTATGCAAATATGGGCAAATACAGTGAGGCAATAAAAATTTATTCTGAATATCTGGAATCAGATCCTGAAAATGAAGATGCTCTCTGTTATCTTGCCGAGTGTTACCTGAACCTTGATGATTATTTTAATGCTGAATATTATTATCAGCGTGCAATTAAGATTAATAAGGAAAATGACGCTGCCTGGTTTGGTCTTGGATTAATTATGTGGGTTGACAAAAAGTTAGAAAAGAGTATTACCTTTATTAATAAGGCTATCGGAATTGATAATTCAAACTCTGAGTATTGGCTGACTCTGGCAAAAGTGCATAGCGAATGTGATAATTTGGATGATTCGGCAGATGCCCTTGAGCAAGCTTCAGTTCTCGATCCTGCCGATAGTGAAATATGGCTGATCTGGTTTGACATTTTAATGAGAACCGGTAAATTGAAAAAGTCGATTAGTGTGATGCGCAAGGCAATGAAAGAAAATGACGATGTTATTTTAAAATATCGCATTGCCGGGCTTCTCCTCGAATATAAGCAGGAAAAAGAGGCATTGAAAATGCTTTCAGCCGCAATGAACCAGGATTTTTCTCAAATTGAATATTTTTTTGATCTATCTCCCAAAGCCCTTAAAAACAGGAAAATAAAAAAATTAATCAACGATTTCAGGGCAAATAGTACGTTATAGTTATTAAAGTGTTTATTTGTTGATCAGATTGACAAACCACAATATAGAGATAATGCCTGAAGGAATAATTCCTTCGGTATGGCCCAGACCTGTTAGCGGTATCAGTTCTACATTGCTCCCGGAACCCTCTGCAAGAAAGTCAGTATGAAGATTTTGAGATACCTGAAAGGGTACTAAGATATCTGATGTTCCATGTATGATTTTTGTTGGCACTGAAGTATTCCAGGCTGAAATACTATTTTTTTCAAGAGCTGTTTTAAGCGATGCATATACCTCTGCTGTTTCAAAATTTGTTATATAATTTTCAGTCAGCAGATCGGGGACCACTGTTGTCAGCTCTGCATTAATGGCTTCTCCTGAATATGATCCGTTAAAGAGATCAGGAATTTTTGATGCATAAGGTTCACGGAATATTTCATCTAAAGGGGTTGTCATCTCTTTAAGGTTGCTATAGCTATGACAGATATATCCAAGAAAAAAAGGCATTGGGTATTCAGATAATCCTCTTATCTGATTGTTTATATAGTTTAGGTCGTAAGGACCGGCACAAGGTGCACTTGCCATAAGATTAAACTCTTTTGAATGTTCGGTTTCAATAGCTTTTTGCAACTGTAAAGTAGCCCACCCGCCTTGGGAGTACCCTGTAATGTATAATTCATTTTTTAACTGAACCGATCTTATTGCAGCAAGTTCCCTGACTGCTCTGAGCATATCGGTTATACTTTGAACAGTAGACTCTTTATGAAGATACGGATGGAACATATTATCTGAAGAGCCGAAACCCAAATAGTCAGGCAGGGATATAACAAAACCGGCAGAACTGATAAATTCCAGCATCATAAAAAGTTCGTTGTTTGGGTTGACCGAAGGTGCATTCTTATGTTCCGTGTTTGTGCCATTTTGATAACTCAGCAGAGGAAACGCCCCCTCTCCCATAGGAAAACAGACTAATCCGGATGCTACTTTATTTTTGTCTTCAAAAGTTGTGTTATAGCTTATTTTATAGACCATGAACCCGCGGTGAAACTTATTTTTCAGATTTAATAACTCCGGATATTCTGAGAAATATTGATCAAAGGCCCACTCAATCTGAGTAGGAGTGTACGACTTGGTCATTTCGTAGGTTACAAGATATTCACTTGTTGGTTCATCGTCCTTATCAAAAAAGTTATGACATGAAGCAAAAAAGAACAGTAAAGCAGGAATATAAATAATTCGAATTAATGAATTGATTTTCATCTGATTAAAATTTAAAGTTTTCAAAGGTATCAGATAGAACCCGTATAGTTTCCATCATGATCGTTTACGGCAAAAATTTATCTGTTAATTTATTCTAATAATTAAATATAAC
>CAZLZJ010000041.1:1701-20158 GCA_964563975.1 uncultured Prolixibacteraceae bacterium | reverse complement strand
AGGCCGCTGCCGATCTTATACAGGCCCGTGTTCATATGAGCATGGGCCTTTTTTTAATCTTTGATGTTAATTAATATAAAAGTTATCTATTTTTAGCTGCTATTCTATTCCTTTTTTTAGATTTGTTAATGCTTTGGCGAATATGTATGCACTATAGTAAACTTATAATTAATTGCTTGCTTCTGACAGCAACCGTAAATTTTGTTGCTCATGCCCAACTTCAGCCGGGCAGTAAGGCAGAGCAGGTACCCGGCCGCTCGCTTAAAGATGAAAAAAAGATAGATCCTGTAATTAAAATTTGGTATCTTAATGGATATGGCGCTTTTAAAGATTCAACAAAGCTTGATACTCTTCAGGACTTTTTTCATATTTACCATCCTGTTTATAAAAATGTTATTTCAACGGCCTACTTAGGCAATTATGCTACTCCTTATCAGGATAATGACTTTTTTGGGAGAGAATCAAATCTTGATTTTATCTTTTTGAGAACCCGGGAAGCATATATGATTACTCCTGCCGAATTGAAGTATTATAATACAAGGACTCCATATACCCTTCTTGATTTTACACAAAGTGAAAACAGGTCCCGAAAAAATGAAACACGCTTTAATGTGTTACATACGCAAAATATTAATCCGTACCTGAATTTTGTTTTTCGTTTTGATCAGGCCCGTTCAATGGGGCAATACAAAAATCAATCGACTAACAATAATTCAGTGACGCTCTATTCAAATTATAATAAAGATAATTTTAATATACATGGCGGATTTATTACCTCATCAATTAAAAACCGCGAAAATGGAGGATTTACGGAAGACCGGCTTATTTTTGATAAAGGTGATACGGATTTTTTAAATGTCAACCTTATCTCGTCAGCATCAGGTTTTGGAAGTACCTACATTTTTACTACCGGTGAGTACAAATTTGGAACCTATTTATCTACTGCTTTGACAGGGGAGGAAGCAGACGACACGGTTAAAGTGTTCAAACCTTTTGCCGGGATTTTATACTCTTTCGAATATCAAAATCATTATAAAGAGTTTATAGACGAAGAAGACAGCACGAATAATTATTTTCCTGAAAGATATTATGATCTTGATTATACCAAAGATTCGATAAGATTTGGAATGGTGAAAAATATTATTCAGGTTAAGCAGTATGAAAACCCTGATCGTAAGACCAGCTTTGGCAAGCGGGCATTTATTGGACAGGAGTTTGTTAGAATTGCCGCTCCGGGTGCATGGGGGGGTACAGATCCCAACAGGATAAAAAAACATTCGAATGTTTATGCCGGCGGAGGAATTTTCAGGCGTTCGGGACGGTTTTGGCAATGGAATGCTGAAGGGCGAGTTTTCCTTTTGGGCAGAAACACTGGCCAGACAGAGTTATCGGGATTGCTGAAAAAGCCGCTTCGGTTATTTGGCGACTCTGCCTCTTCCTTTAATCTTAATGGTAAGATTGTTAATATTGTGCCTGATTATTTTCAGGAGCAATATTTTTCAAATCATATAAGGTGGCAGCAAAATCTCAGGATGGAACAAAGGATGACCGTAAAAGCAAACCTTTCATTTCCGGCAAGGAGATTTCAACTTTGGGGAAATTATGCAGTAATTAACAATTTTATATTTAATGACACAACAGGGATCCCGACGCAGCATGATGGTCAGCTTTTAGTATTGTCTGCATTTGCGGATAAAGATTTTAATTTCAGAAATCTTCATTTGCGTACACGCCTCCTGTGGCAGAAATCTTCCAATGAAAATATACTTCACCTTCCTGATTTTTCCACATTTATCTCTTCATATTATAAATTTGTTGTTTCAAAAGTTTTACATACTCAAATAGGTGTTGATCTGAGATATTTTTCGGGATATTTTGCAGATAAATATGATCCTTCAACCGGTCTGTTTTATTTGCAGAATTATAAAAAAGTGGGTGATTATCCTTATATAGATGCATATGTAAATCTGAGATTAAAAAGAACCAGAGTGTTTTTTAAGATGATTAATCTGGGAACCGGTTTTTTTAATAAAGAATATTTTACGACACCTCATTACCCGATGAACCGGATGACATTCAGGATGGGATTTTCATGGGCATTTTATGACTGACGGTTATTCTATTCAAAACGTATTATTTTGTCGGGAGATATTTTAGTCACAAGATAACTTGGCAGGATAAGCATTAAAGTTGTGGATAGTATGGTACCCGCATTGAGTAAAAAGATATGCAGGATTGAAAAATTAACCGGTACAAAATCAACATAATATGTTGTTGGATTCAGTTTTATTATTTGAAAGAAATATTGAATTATTACCAGTAGCACACCAATGATATTTCCTGTGATGATCCCCCGGGTTGTTAAAAACAGAGAGAGGTAAAGGAAAATCTTTCTTATACTTTTATTTGGACTTCCAAGTGCTTTCAGGACTCCAATCATTCTGCTCCGCTCAAGTATGAGCACTAAAAGTCCTGATATCATATTAAATCCTGCAACCATTATCATAAGAATTATTATGACCCAGACATTCATATCCAGTATCGAAAGCCAATCAAATATCTGAGGATACTCCCTCGTAATATTTGTTGTGCGCAGGATAGCATCATTGTCAATGCTGTAGTCAAGTACCAGGTTTCTGACTCTCTGTTCTGTTTCTGAAATTTTGTTAAAATCTTCGATGAAAATTTCAAAACCACTTATCTGGTTTGCATTCCAGTTGTTAAGTCTTTGAATTTGCCGTAAATCCCCTACAATAAATATATTGTCGAACTCCTCTAAGCCGGTTTTATACAGACCACAGATTTTTAATTGCAGCATTCGGGGGGTGCTCTCATTTTCATTTATGAAATAGAGTATAACTGCATCGCCTAAATTTAACCTGAGCAATTTTGATACCTGTTCAGATATAAGTACCTGATTACTTCTTATCGTATCTTTTATTTCGGGGATGGTGCCTTCTGTCAGGCTTTTTTTGAAAAATTCCCAGTCATACCATTCGTCTACCCCTTTAAAGACAACTCCCTGTATATTGTTTTCTGTTTTGATCATCCCCGGCTTTGTTCCAAACGGGAATACTGATTTTACACCTTTAAGCTTCGATAGCTCTTCAAGGAATGATTGATTTCCCGGAATGGGCTGAGTTTCATATGAATTATTTGAGTCGAAGTTAACTATCTGGATATGTGAGCCAAAGCCAATAACTTTTTCTCTTATCTCTTTTTTGAAACCGGTAATCACAGCAACGGAAATAATCATTACCGCAAGTCCCAGGGCTATACCGGCCAGTGCAATCCTGATAATTTTATAGGATAAAAATTTTTTGTTATCACTTTCAAAAAACAGTTTGCGCGATATAAATAATTCAGTATTCACAGACAAATCATTTTTTTGCAGAATTGCTGTTAACAAATGGCAAAATAATCAGGGATAAAGATCCCAGTATAATCATCATCAATGTCATTGATGTATGTGCAACAAAAGCAAATATTAATCCGTTTTGTTTTGCCACGCCATACAAGGCCAGTGCTTCAATTGCCATGAAGTGCCATGCCCCGATCCCTCCCTGAACAGGGGCAACCATTCCAAAGCTGGCAAGTACAAAAGTGGTGAGCCCGGCAACAGGACTTAAATGCTTGGTAAAGCTGAATGAAAAAAATACAATATAAAGCATCAGATAATAGAGTATCCATATTAAAACAGAATGAAAAAAGAACCACCCTTTCTTTTTTATCGATTTAATTGAAATAAAACCTTCTTTGAGGTTTGATGCAATATTTGAAATTTTCTTATAAAAAACTGTATTTTTTAATGCTTTTCTAAATAATATGATTGCAATTAAAATAAAAATGATGCCTGCAATAAGCAAAGGTGAAAAAATTATTGAGCAGGTCCTGGATTTAATTTCAGGATTGCTGTGGATAAAGTTAAGCATCTCTTTAAACTGAGCAATAATTACCACAGACAGTAATATCAGCAGTGAAGCCATATCAACGGCCCGTTCTGCAACTACCGTGCCTATCAACTTGGTAAAAGAGATTTTTTCATTTTTTGCAAGTATCCCGCATCTTGTAACTTCACCCATCCTCGGAAGAGCCAGGTTCATAAGATATCCAACCATTACTGCCAGGAATGTGTTGATAAATCGCGGTTTATGAGCAATAGGTTTGATCATAAGGTTCCAGCGTAAAGTTCTGCTTAAATGACTTAATAATCCGATAAACAATGAGATTATAACCCAAAAGTAGTTAACTTCATTTTTCAGAACCGATTTAATCCGTTCTATATCCTGACCCTTATAAATAAGCCAGAACAGTAATGCTCCTATTGCAAAGAAGACAATAAATTTTAAAGTTTTTAAGATAAAATTTTTCAAAATAAAAAAATAACTAACAGGTCTTTTATTTACAGTTTTTAAACCATTTTATTGTCCGAACTTTAAATTATGGCCGGTAAAAGTAACTATATACACGACAAAAATATAAATTTGTTATATTTTTGTTTCAGTTATTCCCACTGATTTTGATTTTAACCGGAAAACTAAAATAAGCAATACGGAAGATAATGTTTGTTATTCGGCCCAAAAAAAGGTTAGGTCAACATTTTTTAAAAGACAGAAATATTGCCCGTAAAATTGTTGACACTCTTAGTCCTGCTGTTCCTGATGTTGTTGAAATAGGGCCGGGAACAGGGATATTAACCGGCTTTTTACTTCAACGAACAGATATTAATTTATATGCTGTGGATATTGACAGCGAATCTGTTGAATATCTTAAAAAACTATTTCCATCCTTTGCTGAAAGATTTATCAGGGCAGATTTTCTTAAATGGGATTTTTCTGTTTTGCAGGGTAAATTTTGTGTTATTGGCAATTTGCCATATAATATTTCTTCACAGATTTTTTTTAAAATTCTTGAATATAAAGATTTTATCCCTGAAGTGGTTTGTATGGTACAGAAAGAGGTGGCCGACAGGATTGCAGCTCCATGCGGGAATAAGATATATGGAATTTTAAGCGTCCTTATTGGTGCTTATTATAATATAGAGCGTCTTTTTACTGTTTCACCCGATCTTTTTATCCCTCCCCCAAAGGTGCAATCTGCCGTAATCAGATTAAAAAGAAGTAGCTCCCGTCAGCTGCCCTGCAATGAAACTTTGTTTTTTAAAATAGTAAAACAATCTTTCGGACAAAGAAGGAAGATGCTGAGGAACTCGTTAAGTGAGCCGGGCATTGAAATACCCGCAAGATTTGCAGAAAGCCGCCCGGAGCAGCTTTCTGTTGATGATTTTATTGAGCTGACATTATATATTGAGCATCAAAAATCGCAGGAATGTTAATTTGATTTGGAACAGGGATGATGTTTTTCATATTATCTGATACTAAAGCTGATAATTTATAATAAGTTATAAGTTGATTTTTTTATATTTGTAAGCAAAATTTAAAATTCGAATAAATGGCTGATAATAAAAAAATTAAGACTGCATTAATTTCTGTTTTTAATAAAGAGAATCTTCCGGCAATAATCAGAAGGTTAAAAGAATTGAATATTAATATTATAAGCACAGGGGGAACTAAATCTTTTATTGAAGAGATGGGAATAGAGGTTATTTCGGTTGAGAGCTTGACAGGATATCCTTCCATTCTTGGTGGCAGAGTTAAGACTCTTCATCCAAAAATCTTTGGAGGTATATTGTCGCGGAGAGATAATAAAGAAGATATCAGTCAGTTAAATGAATATGAAATACCGGAGATTGACCTTGTTATTGTTGATCTCTATCCATTTGAGAAAACTGTTGCCGGTGGTGCTTCTGATGAAGATATAATTGAAAAGATAGATATAGGAGGAATTTCTCTTATCAGAGCGGCTGCAAAAAATTTTAAGGATATTGTTATTGTCCCCTCACAAAATGAATATGATCAGTTGCTTAAATTGTTGGAAGGAAAAGACGGGATATTTTCAGTTGAAGAAAGAAAATGGTTTGCTGCCCGGGCTTTTGCTGTATCATCTCATTATGATGCTGCTATTTATAACTATTTTAACAGGGATAAGGAGATGAATGCGGAGAGAATAACTCTTAATGATGGATATATTTTGCGATATGGTGAAAATCCGCACCAGAGTGCAACATTTTATAAATTGAATAATGTAAGCGGGGAGGATTCGCTGGCTAATGCCCGGGTGTTGCAGGGGAAGGAGCTCTCTTATAACAATATGCTTGATGCAGATGCTGCATGGAAATCAGCCTGTGATGCATTTCATTCGGTAACCCATATTGATAAAAAAGCAGCTGTATCGGTAATTAAGCATCTTAACCCGTGTGGCCTTGCTGTAACAGGAAATATTATTGAATCACTTGAGCTTGCCTGGGCGGGCGATCCGGTTAGTGCATATGGAAGTATCATTTGCCTGACCGGCACGGTAACCGAAGAGGTAGCTGAGTGGTTTGGGAAAAAGTTTGTTGAGATTATTATTGCCCCTGACTTTACAGAGGATGCATTAAAAGTATTTGGGAAAAAGAAAAATCTGAGACTTTTGGTAAATCCCATAAAAAAAGAGGTAACGGGAGAAAAATTATTTCGGTCAATCAGTGGAGGAATGCTGGTTCAGGATGAGGATGAGGGAATGGATAACCGCTTTGAAAATGTTACAGTCAAACAGTTTGATTTGAGTAAAATGAATCTTGCAAAATTTGGAGTGGCAGCATGTAAACATTTAAAGAGTAATGCTATTGCTTTAGTTTCTGAAACTTCTGATGGTTCATTCTGGCTTACGGGAGCCGGTATGGGGCAGCCCAATCGCCTTGACAGCCTGAGACAGTTAACAATGCCCCGGTTTTGTCTGAAAAAGGGAGTGTCGGTTGATGATTCCGTACTTATTTCTGATGCTTTTTTTCCATTTAGCGATAGTATTGAAGCAGCAGAAAAATATGGGATTAAATATATTGTGCAACCCGGGGGCAGTATTCGCGACCAGGAGGTGATAGATGCCTGCAATAAATTTGAAATTGCAATGCTTTTCACCGGCAGAAGGCATTTTAAACATTGATAGATTTATAAAATTAATCATGGGATTATTCTCTTTTTTACAGCAGGAAATAGCAATTGACCTTGGAACGGCTAATACAATAATTATACATAATGATAAAATAGTTGTAGATGAACCATCAATAGTGGCAATTGATCTTAAGACCGAAAAATTGATAGCTCTTGGAGAAAAAGCCAGGCAAATGCATGGTAAAACTCATGCCAGTATTAAGACGATAAGGCCTTTGAATGATGGTGTTATTGCTGATTTCAACTCTGCTGAACAGATGATCAGGGGTATGATCAAAATGATCAATTCTAAATCCAGGTTTTTTTCTCCTGCTCTGAAGATGGTTATCTGCATACCTTCCGGAAGTACTGAAGTCGAAGTGCGTGCAGTAAGAGATTCAGCTGAGCATGCGGGTGGCCGGGAGGTTTATTTGATTTATGAACCTTTAGCTGCAGCTCTGGGAATAGGGATTGATGTTGAAGCACCTGAAGGTAATATGGTTGTGGATATCGGGGGAGGCACTACAGAGATAGCGGTAATTTCGCTTGGAGGGATTGTTGCCAACAAATCAATCCGGATTGCGGGCGATGAGCTTACAGCCGATATAATGGAGTATATGCGTCATCAACATAATATTAAGATTGGGGAGCGGACTGCAGAGGAGATTAAAATTCATGTGGGTTCTGCCCTGTCGCAATTAAAGGATCCCCCGGCAGACTATATTGTAAAAGGGCCAAACCAGATGACCGCCCTGCCTGTTGAGGTACCTGTTTCATACCAGGAAATTGCTCATTGTTTGGAAAAATCGATCTCAAAAATTGAAACTGCTGTTCTTAATACATTAGAGCAAACACCGCCTGAATTGTATTCCGATATTGTTGCAAAAGGAATTTGGCTTGCAGGGGGAGGAGCATTGCTGAAAGGTTTGGATAAGAGATTGTTAGATAAAGTCGGGATTCAGTTTCATGTAGCCGAAGATCCTTTGAGGGCTGTAGTAAGGGGTACGGGTATTGCATTGAAGAATGTAGATAAATTTTCATTCCTGATAAGATAAAAGTCAGGTTTTTTCCCTGTTGATATGAGAAGCCTGCTTAGGTATTTTATTAAAAACTATGCATTTGTGCTTTTTTTGTTGCTGGAGATATTATCAGCTACCTTGGTTTTTAATAATAATACTTACCATAGAGCAATGTATCTGAATACCGTTAACCGGGTTAGCGGGACAATCTATGAATCATTTATGATTGTAAGAAACTATTTCAGCCTTGCCGGTGTTAATAAAATGCTTGCAGAGGAGAATACAATGCTAAGGTCAATGACAGCCAATAGTCAGAATATCTATGGATATACCTCGGCAATGGTAATCAACAATTCAGTAAACAGGCCTTTTAACTATATTACAATAAATAAGGGAGCAAAGGATGGGATAAAACCTGATCAGGGTATTATTACCCATAAGGGTATAGTCGGGGTGACTATAAAAGTATCTGACTACTATTCTTTGGCAATGTCAGTTTTGAATGGGCGATGGAGTATTTCCGCCAAGATCAAGAAAAATAACTACTTTGGTTCTCTGATATGGGAAGGGGGCGATTACAGGAAAGCAAGTCTTAGGGAGATACCCCTGCATGTTAATATTGACAAAGGGGATACAGTTGTAACAAGTGGTTATTCCACAATATTTCCCGAAGGGATAATGATAGGAACTATTGAAGATTTTACCCGCGGGGAGGGCGATAATTATTATACCATATCTCTTTCTCTTAGCAACGATTTTAAATCATTAAAATATATAGAGGTAATTGAAAACAGAGACAGGGATCAGATATTGGAACTGGAAAAATTAACTGCCGATGATTAACAGTTACCTGAAATATACCATAATGTTTATACTGCTGGTCATGATCCAGATACTTATATTGAATCAGGTTCAGATAAGCGGGTATATAAACCCCTTTATGTATATTTTGTTTATCCTTCTGTTACCTGTAAACTCCCCGGCATATGCACTGCTGATTTTGGCATTTTTAATGGGTGTTACGATAGATGTTTTTTCTAACAGCATGGGAATACATGCATTTGCATCAGTGTTTATTGCATATGCAAGACCTGTAGTAATAAGGTCTGTTTCTATTCGCGATGAAGAGCTGGGGGACTATCCGGGGCTTATGCAAAATGGTTTTTCGTGGTTTTTAAAATATAGTGCAATAATTGTTTTTATTCATCATCTTATTTTATTCTATTTAGAGGTTTTAACTTTTTCAGGCTTTTTTAATACCTTGCTAAGAGTTTTTTTAAGTGCATTTTTTTCTATTTTTATTATAGTTTTGAGCCAGTTTATCATTTTCAGGAAGTAGAATAGGTGTGGGCACATTTTCAAAAAGAAATTATATAATTATTGGCATATTTGTCTTTATCGGATTAGCTTTTGTAATTAAGCTTTTTAGTATTCAGATACTTGATCCTGTCTATAAAGTATATGCTACAAATAATGTTTTACGGGAAGTTGTTCAATATCCTGCCCGTGGGTTGATATATGACCGTAACGATAAACTCCTGGTCTTTAATAAACCTGCTAACGACCTGATGATTACTCCAAGAGAGATGACTGATTTTGACACTCTCTATTTATGTAATCTGCTTGATGTTTCCAAAGATGAGATAATACGAAATATTGAGCGGGCAAAAGATTATTCTTATTACAAACCTTCAGTTCTTGTAAAACAGATACCACCTGAAACCTATGCCATTCTTCAGGAAATAATATATAAATATAATGGTTTTCATACTCAGTCGAGAACTTTGCGCGAATATGTTTATCCTGCTGCTGCTCATTTGCTTGGTTATATAGGAGAGGTTAGCAGAGAGGAACTGGAAAAAGACAGTTATTATAGTATGGGAGATTATATTGGTCAGAGTGGAATTGAAAAAACTTATGAATTATGGCTTCGGGGAAAAAAGGGGATTAATAAATATCTTGTAGATGTACATAACCGGATACAAACTGCATTCCTTGATGGAGCTGAAAATATATCTCCTGAGATTGGCAGTAATATTAGGGCAACGCTGGATATCGATCTTCAGTTATATGCGGAAAAGCTTCTTCAGAATAAGAAAGGAAGTGTGGTTGCCATTGAACCTTCAACGGGCGAGATACTTGCTTTTGTTAGTGCTCCTGCGTATCATCCCGGGCTTTTGGTTGGGAGAGTAAGAGGCAAAAATTACTCGGAATTGCTTTCCGATACATTGAAACCTCTTTTTAACAGGGCCTTACAAGCTGAATACCCACCCGGCTCAACTTTTAAACCTTTGAATGTTTTGGTGGGACTGCAGGTTGGGGCAATTAGAAATGATACATATTTTTCCTGTTCCGGGTCGGCTTCATATCCTATCCGCTGCACTCATGATCATGCATCCCCGTTAAATGCTGTTCAGGCTATTCGGGAATCCTGTAATCCTTTTATGTGGAATACTTTTAGAGCTATAATGTATAATCAGGAGACACAGGCAGAAAGTTATAATGTCTGGCGTAATCATTTAATGAAATTTGGAATAGGAAAGAGATTAGGAGTTGACCTTAATGGTGAATCGGGTGGCAGTTTGCCCGGTGAGTCGTATTATTCCACTATTTATGGTAAGAGAAGGTGGAATGCCATGACCATAAGATCGCTTGCAATCGGGCAGGGCGAATTGGGTATCACTCCCCTTCAATTGGCTAATTATGCTGCCGTGATAGCTAACAGGGGTTTTTATTATACTCCTCATGCAGTTAAATTTATTGAGGAGGGAGAAATTAACAGTAGTTACAGGATTCGTAATGATGCAGGTATTTCAAAAGAGTATTTTGAGGTTGCAGTAAAAGGAATGGAGGGGGCAGTACATTCAGCGGCACTATCTTATATTCCCGGGATTACGGTTTGCGGTAAAACCGGAACAGCAGAAAACCCACATGGGTCTGATCATTCAGTTTTTATGGCTTTTGCACCTAAAGATAATCCTGCTATTGCCATATCCGTATATGTTGAGAATGGAGTGTGGGGTGCAAGATATGCTGCACCCATTGCCAGCCTGATAATAGAAAAATATTTGAACGATTCAATTTCCAATAATCGTAAATGGTTAGAGGATAGAATGATAGAAGCAAATTTGTTAAATTCTTTTCAACCTAAATAGAGTGCCCAAAAGAAATAGTTTATGGACAAACATTGATTGGTTAACAGTATTTATATTTTTAGTGCTGGTGCTGGCCGGTTGGATAAATATTTATGCTGCGGTTTATGATTCTGACCATCAATCTATTCTGGATATTTCCCAAAGGTACGGGAAGCAACTTATCTGGATTATTGCTGCTTTTGTTATTGCTTTTTTGATCTTGTTGGTTGAGTCAAACTTTTATGTTTTCTTTTCATATATAATTTATTCTGTAGTTATTCTGTTACTCATACTTGTTCTGGTGGCAGGAACAGAAATAAACAGCTCCAAATCGTGGTTTGTAATTGGAGATTTCAGTATTCAGCCTTCTGAATTTGGAAAATTTGCCACAGCCCTGGCTTTGGCAAAATATATGAGTTCATTTAAATTTCGGATTAATCAGTTTAAGTCCTTGGCAACTATTATATTGATAGTTTTACTTCCGGTACTGCTAATTTTATTGCAAAATGATATTGGGTCTGCAATTGTCTATTTTTCGTTGATATTGGTTTTTTACAGGGAAGGGCTTTCAGGGATAGTTCTGTTCTTTTTGACTCTTACTGTTCTTATATTTATTTTTTCCTTGCTTTACTCCGGAATGACAATGTTTATAATACTCTTTTCCGCTCTTTTAATAATGCTTTTTGTGTTTAATCCAAGGTTAAAGCATTTTATTAAGGCAGTGCTGATATTTCCTGCCATTTACTTTTTACTGGCAGCTATAGATAAACTCATATCTTTAAATATTTCCGATGAAGTGATATTCGGAGCATGCTTGTTTATAGGCGGTATAATTGCTTTGATATACAGTATCAGCAAGAAGCTGAAAAATTATGTAACAATAATTTCAATATTTATTATTTCACTTCTTTTTTCTCTTTCAGTTGATTATACATTTTATAATTTTTTGGATTTCCATCACAGGGAAAGAATAAATGAGCTTCTTGGAATTGAATCAGATCTTTTGGGGTCAGGCTACAATGTAAATCAAAGTAAGATTGCAATTGGATCAGGAGGAGTGTGGGGGAAAGGATTTTTAAATGGGACACAAACAAAATTTAATTTTGTCCCTGAACAAAGTACTGATTTTATTTTTTGTACAGTTGGTGAAGAGTGGGGATTTGCCGGCACCCTTACGGTGATTATTCTGTTTATCGGATTGCTCGTCCGATTGGTATGGCTGGCAGAAAGACAACGCTCCTCTTTTTCCCGGATTTATGGATACTCGGTTGCATCTATTCTCTTCTTTCACTTTGCAGTAAATATAGGAATGACAATAGGACTAATGCCGGTAATTGGTATTCCTTTGCCTTTTTTCAGTTACGGAGGATCATCATTGTGGTCTTTTACGATATTGCTTTTTATATTTTTGAGATTAGATGCCAGCAGATTAGATCAGTTTTACTGATATTCCTGACAGATTTTCAATTTATTCCCTCACTTATTATTAAACCTTTAATGTTATTGCTTGATACATTTTGGATTTATAGTTATTTTTGTTTTTTTGAAAATTTACCGATGGAAAAGAAGATTGTTGCATTTGGAGAAGTTGTGTGGGATATATTTCCAACAGGTAGGATATTGGGGGGAACCCCTTCAAATATGGCATTTAGGTGTAACTCATTTGGTGAAGAAGGTATTTTGTTGTCAAGGGTGGGCAATGATGAGTTAGGGAGGCTTGCACTTGAACGTTTGGCAGAGTTGGGCATTTCAACCTGTAATATTCAGATTGATTCGGTATTTCCTACAGGTGTGGTAAATATTACATTTGATGAAAATAATGAGCCGGTATACAGAGTACCTACCGATGTTGCATTTGACCATATTGAATTTACCAGTGAGGCGCTTAAGCTTGTAAGAGACGCTGATTGTCTTTTTTTCGGATTGCTGCCTCAGCGGTTTGGTATTTCTAAAAATACTATAAGAGAATTGATAAAGGAGTCTCCTGCTTCAATTAAATTTTTTGATCTTAAGCTGTTTCACCATTTTTTTAATGTTGGGGTAGTGGAAGAGCTGCTGAGTTGCTCGCATATTGTCAGAGTTAAAGAGAAGGAGATTGGATTTTTAATTGAAAAACTGCATCTTGACTGTAAGGATATAATTGAATTTGGAGAAGCATTGACCGGAAAATATAATGTTCAGCTGGTACTGTTTACCCGCGGGAAAAAGGGGGTTATGGCTTTTCATAAGGATGAGGGGGTTTATGCCGATTCAGGTTATAAAGTTGCAAAAGTAGATAATGTTGGTTCCGGCATGGCTTTTTCAGCCGGGTTTCTTCATTTATACCTTCATGGCCAATCTCTTCAGGATGCATTGCAGTTTGGGAATGCAGCAGGTGCATTGAGCACGACAAAGAGCGGAGCTACATCTTTTTTTGGAATGGATGATGTTTTAAATTTTATGGAGGTAACAGAAAAGTGCAATTCTGAATAGCCTTTTTTCAGTTTAGAGTATACTGTTAATACACTTCAGGAACATATGTTACTTCGGCAATAGGAGGTCTTACATATCCTTTACTATCTTTTCGCGGGGGCAGTGTTACCGGATTGGGAGTCATATCTTCGTAAAGTATCATTGATAACAGGTGATGGATGCAATTTAGCCGTGCCCGCCGTTTATCATCGGCATTGACCATAAACCAGGGACTTGGTTTTGTGTCGGTGTAAGAGAACATCTCATCTTTTGCTTTTGAAAATTCCACATATAACTCTCTCGACTGTAAGTCCATATGGCTTAACTTCCATCTTTTTACAGGATTCAGGTTACGCTCTTTAAATCTTTTTTCCTGCTCTTGCTCACTAACAGAAAACCAATATTTTATTAAAATGATGCCTGACCGTATTAGCATTACCTCAAAATTCGGACAAGATCTCAAAAAATCCCAGTACTCTTCATTAGTACAGAATCCCATCACTTTTTCAACCCCGGCACGATTATACCAGCTCCGGTCGAAAAGTACCATCTCACCGGCTGCAGGCAGATGAGCGGCATATCGTTGAAAATACCATTGAGTTTTTTCCCGGTCAGTGGGTTTGCCAAGAGCAACAACCCTGCAAATTCTTGGATTCAGTACCTGTGTTATTCTTTTAATTACACCTCCTTTCCCTGCCGCATCACGTCCTTCAAAAATTACAACTACTCTTAATCCTTTCATTTTGATCCACTCCTGAAGTTTGACTAACTCAATCTGAAGCTTTTTTAACTCTTTGCCATAAAATTCCCGGTTAAGTTTTTTTTGGTTAACCTCTTGATAATCTGAACTTGTCATAAAAAGTGATTTATTTATCTATTAAAATTACAAAAATCCTTTTTAAACTGCTAAAATGTAAGCACCAAACTTTGATTTTTCCAATATTGGAGTTAAGGGAAAGAAACCTGACTCAATTTTATAATTTCTTATATGAAGGGGATTATTTTTCTCTATCTCTTTTGTGAAACCATATAGTGAGTTAAACCTGTCATTGAATATCCTGAAAGTTGCATGTTTATTTGATGTTATTAGTTTTTCTAAGTTAAGTGAAAGTAAACCCATATTATATCTGAAGTTTATTTCAAGGCATGGATTTACTTTAAGCTCATTGTTGTCATTTTTAAAAATTAATAAATCAACTCCAAAATAGCCTTCGTATAGTTTGCTCATACCTGAATTTTCAAGAGTTTCAATTATGGGATTAACTAAAACAGAAGGCAGGGAGTCGGCAAAGTCAGCTGCTTGCCTGTTAATCTCTTCAGGCCATCCATTAAGATAATTACCTTTGTATTGACCTTTTTTGTCGGTAAAAAAGCGGCTTATTCCCAGATAGGTTATTTTCCCCTTTTTGATTTTAAACTGCAGTGCCATATCAAGCTGTTTATTATGCAGTGGTTCTACAATCACATATCCCTGCTGTTTTATTATACCTTTTATTTTTTCCCTGACTTGTCTGACGACAGGGAGCTTTGTTATTTGTTGCAGACCTCTTCCCGAAGAACTCCAGGGTGCTTTTATGATTAACTTTCCCCATTTCCGGATAAGTGCTTTTATCTCATATTCACTGCTGCATATGACAGGTTCAAGGTATTTTGAAGGCATGATCTCTTCCGGTAGTTTTGGAATAACTGCTTTTTGCACCATAAGGGCAAACTTTTTTGAGTAAAGTTCGCGACTTTCCGGCTTCCATGAAGAGACCGGTGAGTTTAGGAATTCTTTAGAGCAATATTGTTTTAATGGTGATAATACACGATGCGCAGAGGGGCTCCAGCCCCACGGCAACAGCTGCCCGACCGGGTTTGTCAAATCTTTAGTAATGCCGGTCAGCCTGCTTAGAAGAGAAAAACGGGGAGGCGTGATCCCAATTGCTTTGAGCGATTGAATGAATTTTTCCGGCGGAGCTTCTTTTACGAGCACTATATCTTCAGGTTTTGCAAAAAAAAGAGGCAGTACAGCCATATTCTCTTCCATATATGTCAGATATTTATTAGGCTGCCAGGATGGGTGCCCATTGGCTATTGCATATTCGCAGGTTGGATTAAAAAAGTAGATATCACTTAGATTTGAGTTCATTATAAGTTTTAATAGTTGGGAGAAAATAATCTGCTAAACAGTGCCGATAACTGCCGGACAAATAACTGCTGAAAAAAATGTGTTTATACTTCGTTAAAAAGGAAAATCTTCATCTGTCTCCTCTTGTTTTAACTCTTTTACATCCGGTTTTTCAGCAAACTTTTGAATATCATTTCCATCTACATAAATAGCTTTGAAAGGGGCGTTAACCGGACAGGCATGTTCACATGCACCACAGCCTATACATATTTCCTGCTCCACTTCGGGTATGAGTAATCCATTTTTATATGCGACCATTTTTACGGCTTTAGTGGGACAATGTTCAGAACATGCACCACAGTCTGTCTCATCTGTGTAAACAATACAATTTTGCTGTACAAAAAACGCTTTGCCTATCTGGGTAATATGTTTATCTTCAATTGAAAGAGGAAGTATAGCTTCTGTCGGGCAAACCTCCCCGCATATAGTGCAATCGAAATTACAATAATTAGTACTGTAATCCATATATGGCTGCATAAATCCCATTAATCCGTATTCTGTAAGTGCGGGTTGCAAAACTCCGGTTGGGCAGGCAGAAATACATAATGAACATCCTGTACAGATACGGTTAAAACGTTCGGTGGTTCCTGCTCCCGGTGGTGCAACAGGATGATCTTTTTTATTGATAAGCAGGTTCTTGTTGTCTGCAGTTGTCCGGTTTTTTTTAAATGCATAAACCCTGCTGCCTGCAAGTAATGCAAGGATAGTCATTAATATTTTTCTCCGGCTTTTATCGGGGTGTTTTTTAATTTCCTGGCTGTTTGTTGTTGGATCTGTACCTGTTTTGGTTTTTCCGGCATTCAGAAAAGGTTTTAATGACAATGCTGATTCAGGGCATATATCTAAGCAGTTAAAACAGATGACACATCGTGAATGGTCTACAGAGTAGTTTTTAATACTAATACATTCACTTTTACATACACCGGCACATTTGCCGCAACGGGTGCATCTGTTTAGATCAAACTTTATTTTAAAGAAAGAGAGGTGTGAGACCAATCCCAATAAGGTACCCACCGGGCATATTGTGTTGCAAAATAACCTGCCTCTTTTCCAGGCAAAATATCCTATTGCCGTAATTATGGCTAAAGATAAAATTACAGGTAAAATATAAGGATGTAAAAGGGTATGATGATAAAATGAATATATACTCAGATGATGGAACAGTGGAACTGCAATATTATTGTTACCCCATATCATAAGAGGTTTAAACAGGTATGTAAATGTACGGCCCGTAATACTGTACGGGTCCAGCCATAAAGTAATCCAACCCAGCCCTAAGATTACAGCTGCCACCATTATAGCCAGGAAAGAGTATCTCAGGGCAGGATGATCTTTTTTAAATTTGAAAAATCTTTTTTTCTTTGATGTCCATCTGGATATACGATTAATTATATCCTGCATAATTCCAAGCGGACAGATAACAGAACAGTAAATCCTGCCTGTAATAAAGGTCAGCAACAACATTAATAAAAATCCCCCGCCTGCCATTAATGAGAAGGTTGCCAGAAATGTGAGCAGTGAAGGGACAAACTGGAATGACAAAATAGTTCGTGTTGTTTGCGAGGGTACCCATTCATATATATCGTTAAATATAAAAAAGATCAGAATAAATATTATTGAGGCAACAGTTATTCTGCTCCATCTAAGAAGTTTGTACAATGCCATAACATAGATTTTATCCCATTTTAATACGGTTAATGGAGAGTTTGTTAAGGTCCATTGTGCCAAGTCCCATTTCGTGGGCTATCCGTATATGATTTATATCTTTTGGTTCACTTCCAAACATAAGTGTTGCTGCAGCATCCACTGCTACAATGTCTTTTCCTGCTATCAGAGCTTTCAGATCGGTAACATCGGCTGTTGAGACTCCCCGTGGTCCGTTGCGGGATAACATACGGTATCCGTCAATAATATTAAGGTCGGGCTTTCTGTAAGTTATAAAATCGGCTATACACTGACTCAGGTCATTACTGTGATAATAGCGCCTGTCCCATACAACTCCCATAAGGTTTTTCATTGCAAGTGAGACAGTTGTTGAGTTGTGATTTTTAAGGATCGGAACATTGATAAAGACATCGGCATTTATTATCTCTTTATGAACCTTGGCTTTTTTCAGACTTTTACCCTCAGGTACAGCTACTTCATTGTAAAATGACTCATTGTCAGCCTGAACTACCTTTGCACCTGCATTGCGTGCATACTCCTCAATTTTACTGTTGCTGTAGCATCTGTTCCATTGATCACAAGTGTGATCAAATACAACTACCTGTGATGCCCCCGCCTCCAAACAGCTTTTTATAATTCTTGCAATCAGTTCGGGATTGGTGTTTGCTGCTCTTTCCGGAGGTGCATCCCAGCCAATATTGGGTTTGACAACAACTTTCTGACCCGGTTTTACAAATTTACCCATTCCTCCAAGAGCTTCCATAGCTTTATTGAACATATCAACGGCTTCGCCACCCCTGACTGCTACAAGATCGTATTTGCCTTCTTCTGCAGGCATTCCCACGGCAGCCAGTTGTCCGAAGCCGGGAATAAGTGCTCCTGCAAGGCCTATACCGGCTCCTTTGACTAAAAAATCCCTTCTTCTCATGTTAATTTTTAATATTATTTATATAACAAAAATAATAAAAAATTTTACTGAAAAGAAAT